>NZ_JBFBJL010000083.1:0-37376 GCF_040686075.1 Streptomyces sp. NPDC086519 | reverse complement strand
TACGATCCACGCCCATGTACGGGACGGGGACCTGGCCATGGCCCGGCAACTCCTGCCCCATGAACGCCCATACCCCGTGAACGAAGGGGTCCTGGCCCATCTGCAGCAATGAGCCAGTGCCAGGCCCGCTCGTTGAGATGATCTCCAAGCACACCGAAGCCCCGGACCTCTCGCAGTCCAGGGCTTCTGTCAGTCGGTCACGCTCGGGTGTCAGTCCGTTGGGTCGTTCCCCTCCCTCAGTCCTTGCATGATCCGGTCATTCACCTCCTGCTCCTGGCCGTCGATGCACTTGGCATAGATCTTCAGAAGGACGTCCACCGAGTGGCCGGCGCGGGCGGCGACCTCCGGTGCCGGAACGCCGGAGTTGAGCCACTGGGACACACCCGCGTGCCGGAGGTCGTGCGGCCGGAAGGCCAGCACCGAGGAGACCTGATCGGGGACGAGCGCCAGTTCCCGAGCCCGTTTCCAGGCGCGCGAGTACGACGAGGCGGCGATCACGTTTCCCCGCTCGCTGGAGAACATTCGGCCGTCCTTCGCCGTACCGAATTCCTCCAGGTGCTCTCGGAGCAGGCGGACCAGGGGAGGCGGAATCGGGACGATGCGCACCTCTCCGTGGGCCCGTTGCTTGAGCCCGCGCCGATCGTGCGCCTCCCCGGAGTCCGTCCACGCCTTGCCCGCCGTCGGGCGAGTCTCCGTGGCCCGGCAGGCCCTCGCCCACGCCGAGAACGCCATGAGCGGAACCCACGTGCGGAGCGACTTCGTCGCGCCCATGGTCCTGGCCGACGCTCACTTGCGAGCGGGGGACACCGAGGAGGCATGCCGTGTAGCGCTCGACGCACTCGATCTGGGTGAGCAACTCAAGTCTGCGCGATGCGTCAGCTATCTCGCCGAGTTCCAGCAGAACCTGTCCCGGATCAGGAGCACCACTGTCCAGGCGTTCCGCGAACAGGCGGCTGAACACCGATTGTGGCAGACGGTGAACGCAGTTCTGAATCTTGAACGTGTGCCGGGAACTGTTGCACTGGTACATCGCGACCACTACACCTTGCACCGCTGACACTGTGTCAGCCCCTGTGCCTTCGCTTGTTCCCGAGACATCTGCTCGATTCCCATGAACGTCTCCGGTTTGCCGTTCAACGCAGGGCAGTCGGTGTCGGTGTGGTAGGAGTCGCGGTAACTGCCGCTGCGTACGTGCACTTCGTCCATGGAAGGTCCGTTCTCTCACGGATCGCCTGCTGCCGTTGAAACGGCAGTATGTCTCAACGAGTACGACCGGCCGCGGCAACGCCCGTCAGAAGGGCTGCCAGTTCTTCCGGCTTCCACCCGTGCGAAAGGTGTCCATTCGCCTGCCGAACTCCTGCGCGGAGCGTTCGCTTGTGCGCACCTGGTGTCCCAGCCAGGCCAACCATCATCAGCTCACGCAAATCGGCCAGAGTGTCGTAGCCCGGCCAGTTCATGAGGTCGAAGCCATACCGGTGAACGAACTCCGCGTAGTCCGCCTCTGCGTGCCAGCCGTACCGGTCGTAGAACACCGCCGCCTGGATCAGGTCCCACTCGCGCGGGGCGAGAGAGAAGCCGTCCAGGTCGATGAGCACCGCGTGTCCGTCCCGGTGACGGAGGATGTTCCCGATACTGGCGTCACCGTGGATCACGCCGAAGGGGAGGACGAAGTCCAGTCGGTCGTAGTCCTTGGCGAGGCGTGCCGCTCGTTCGTCCAGGAACGTCCGGTCCTCTGCCGAGACGCCGTCCAGGCCTTCCAGCGAGGCCGCCAGCTTGGCCAGCGGGTCGAAGTACGGGAGGCGGAGCAGCCGGGCGAACGCGTGGTTGAACGGCCCGCTGTCCGACGGCCTGTACCTGCTGCGTGTCACATTGCGACATGATTTCGGCGTCGAGGTAATGCCTGACTTCGAACGCTCCCTCATGCGGGGTCTCACCACCCTCGACAGTGAGCGAAGAAGCCTTGAACACCAACTCGACCCAGAGCAGACTCAATTCAGCCGGTCCGCATAACGCACGGATCAGCATGGTTTAACGGGAACGGACCGAGCGCCCCGACTTCCGGCGGAGTGCCGATGCACCGCCGGTGCCCGACCAGCAGACGTGGCAGATCCACCACGTGGCACGGAACGTCGAGCGTTGCACGCTGGTCCGTGATGACGCGGCTGCCCAATCTTGACTACCGGACTTCCGTAGAGATCGGGGCGAGGGAGAAGAGGCACTGGTCTGCGTTGAATTCGCCAACCTCAGCGACGAAGCGGAACTTGTCGCCTGCTCCTACGGTGGCGGGGATCTTCTTGCCGGTCAGATTTAGGTCAAGGATGTTGACGTCCTCGTACCTGAAGGCCGGGCCGACCACCGTTTTTGGACCCTTGTCGCCTGGGCCTAGGAGGAAGTCGTAGCGGGTGTCGTAGTCGCCGTGGGGCGCCATGTTAACGATCGAGCCGTCGAACGCGATCGTCTGCCCCTCGTACTTGGTCGCGAAGTTCCGGTTCGCATCGTCGCAGTAGTCCGCTTTCAGCAGCGCCGCGAACTCCGGGTTGTTCTGAGGCGTGATCACCTTAGTGACGGCCGACTCGGCCGCGGTCGGAGTCGGCGTATCGGAAGGCTTTTCGCTAGCAGCGGCCGTCGACGTGTCCGGCTCGCCCTTCGGCTCGCCTCCGTCGCTGAGTGCAGAGGCAACGCCGATGACGATCGTCAGGATCACGAGGACGGCGGCCGCCGTGCCGATCAGGAGCCACGGCTGCGGCTTCTTCGACCGACGGAAGTTGAGGGTGGAGCGAAGCGTGCCGCGAGCCTGCTCCACGAGCTCCCAGCCATCCTTCTGCATCTTCGAGATGACCAAGCCATCGGTGCCGCGAACCGTCCGCACGGTCTTGTACTCGTACTTGATCTCGTCGGCCATGCGACACCCCCCCAAAAAAAATGGAATTTTATACTAATTGTCTCGCGGGCATAGGGAACGCCGCCAGGCACTCGGCACCATCGACAACACCCTCTACCCCATCTGGCGCGGCCCGCCGCGGTGGTCGTGCGTCCGGGGCCGTGCGGGCGCAGAGGCTTCGGAGGCACGTGACTGGCCCCCGATTCAATGAGGTGGGTGTTTCGGGCTCACACCATCAGTTGGCGCACCCCAAGACGTTGACTACCGGTAGAAGACAGCCACGCCACCGTGGTGCGAGCAGGCTCCCTGATGGTGAGCGGCGTACGAGTACGTGCCGTCATTACACAGAGCCGTCGCACCGCCACTCGCAGAGCTGGAGCCACCCGACGAGCTGGATCCGCCGGACGTCGAACTGCCGCCCGTTCCCGACCCCGCGGCAGCGGCGCGCGCGGTGACGGTCACCTTCACCTTGACGGTCTTCGTCACTGTCGGCGCAGGCTTCGGCTTCGCCGTTTCCGTCGCCGTGGCTGTCGCGGTGACCGTGGCCGTCGGCTGCGCCTGGTGGTCAGCAACCGTCTTCGTCGCGTTCGGGTTCTGGCCGTCGGCGCCGGCGCTGCCCACGCCGATGATGAATGCGAGGCCCAGGGCGGGCAACACGAATCGCTTACGCGCCCACTTGGGTGCGGGACGGGCGACCGGCGGTCCGGGCGGAGGCTGGAACGGTGGCGGTTGAGGCTGGTAGTAGCTCACAGGACCCCCCTGGGATAAGTGCGTGAGGCGTGAAACTACCTACGCCGACGGGTCCGATGTAAGGAATCAGTGAAGACAGTCACCTAGTTGTGACCTCGCGACTCCCGACTGCCTCCACAGGCCACCATCCCGGCACGCTCGAACCGCCATCCCGCGACTCGATGAACTCCGGCCTGACAACGACCGGGGAAGCGACAAGGAGAAGTGACGCTCGCAGAAGAGCAGAGCGTTCCTCCACCACGCGATCCGGCCATCGAGCGAGCCGTAGCGTCATACACGGCGCAAGAACAGCCTCATCGGCCTGTCGGCGACGGCTGAAAAGTGGACCAGTAGCGACGCTTGGGTCCTAACGCTTGCCGCAACATTCCTTGATCATTGTGGGGTGTCGATGGCGAGGCGGGGACGCAAGCGCACGCTGGAGCTTGAGGCCGGAGTACTGACGCCTTTTGGCCGCCGGGGTGGGCAGCGTCGAGACCTGCAGACAGCTCGGGATCGGGGGTAAGAGTGCTCGTTGGCGTGTTCGGTGATGTCGGCGAGCCACAGGCAGTTGGGGCCATCCATGGTGAAGTGGCGGCGGACCAGGTCGTCGCGCACCGGCGGACCGGCCTTCTTGGGCCTGCCGCTCCTTTTCCCGAACACGCTCCACCAGTGGTTGCCCCGGCAGATCCGCCACGCGGTCCAGTCGGCCATGACCGACCCGGCGTCGCGGGTCTCGTCGGCCAGGAAGCCGAGCTCCGGATCCTCACGATGCGCCTCGAACAACGTGTTCGCGCGGTAGGCCTCCTCCAGCACGTCATAGGTCACCGACCGTTCCAGCCATCGGTAGTGGGGCTGTCTGGCGAGCTTCGACACGGCCGACACCCGCACGTGACCGTGACGGGAACCACTCCGGCGGCCGGCTCCTTCACGAGCAGGTGGATCCTTTTCCCGGCAGACTCGCCTACGACAGATAGGCAGCTGCCCGGCGCAGGACCTCGTTCTCCTGCTCCAGCAGCTTGATCCGCCCACGCGCTTCCCGTAGTCCCGCGTTCTCCTGCGCGGTCGTCCCGGGTTTCCCGCCGTCGTCGGTGTCCGCCCGGCGCATCCACTTCCACAATGTCGTCGCGTGCACTCCGAAGTCGGAGGCCACCTGCTCGACCGTCATACCCCGGCCGCGGGCCCTCGCGACCTGCACGACGTCTTGGCGGAACTCTTCTGGATAGGGCTCATCTGTCGCAAGAAAACTGAGTGGTGAGATCCCGCCGCACACAGACTTGACGCAATCGCCGCATCTGGACGGAGGGTGAACATCAGCTGCGAGGCTCCCCCAACTGCTTCACCACGAAGTTCAGGTGCTGGACGTGGCCGACCTGTATCCATTTCTCGGCGTTGCCCGACCCTCGAGGGCCGGTGCCGTAGGCGCAAGCGCGCAGCCAGCGCTCTCCCGCACTATGTCCGACGCCCTGGGCACCGCGGAATGAACCGGATTCGACGATCCAGCGCGCCAAGTCTCTTGCCCGGTTCACATGGTGAGGTCCCCTGGTGGGTGCTCGCGCGACGAGGTAGCGATCAGGGGTTGTGTAGCGCAGAAGACCCCAGCCTTGAGGGCTGGCCCGACGAGCTGAGGGAATGTTCGCGCTGAAGACGTGCTCCACGGAGTAGTCCCCGAATACGACCCTTCCACGGAACCCGGAGCGAGCGGCATGCAGTGATCCGTGGAGTCGCCAGTCGTGCCGCTCCACGGATCGTATGGGCTCCGCGTCGAGGCCTTCCAGCGTGCGGGGGAAGGCTCCTGCAGTGAGTACGACGCGGCGCCAGGGAGCAAGGGCCCCCATGGCCTCGAGCGCGGAGAGGGCTGACCGGCTCGCGTCGGGCGTGTCCGTCACCGGGCCGATGTCGAGCAGAAGGTCGATTTGCGAGGGAGGCAGGCAGAGCCGATCGATCAGGTCCGCGAGCTCCGATGTGCGGAGTCCGCCCGACGCCTCGTCCACCAGGACGCGCACGCCGAGGCCACGTCCGCTGAGGAAGGCCAGATCGGCAGCGTAGCGCTGATACGTCCGGTCCCGTTCCGGGCCGGTGACCAGTCGTAGCCCGCTCCTGGTGGCCAACTGCCAAAAAGAGGGGGCGCAGGCCTCGACGAGGTGCTCGACATGGGTCGCGTCCACCCAGCCGGCCATGCCATCCATCACTTCGATGAGATGCTCCACACGCGGAGTGAGCCAGCGCCGTACCTCTTCATGGTTCACCCCTGAGTCGGAGACTGGATGTCGCCCGCGCAGACGCTCAGGCCCCATGAGTGGAGGGATGGTCCACAGGGGTGCGATGCGTCGGCGTACGCGGAGATCCAATTGCGAGTAGGCCACTCGAGCCGCTCGCGTTGTCGGCAGTACCGGTACGTAGATCGGCTCGACCATCGCGGCTCCCCCTCGATTCCGCCGTGTCGACGTATCGCCCCTGTTCAAAAGGGTCAGAGAGAACGCCTGTTGCGGAAAGAGCGCAATTCAGGCCAGGGACGTATATCGCGCCCCCATGCTGATCCACGCGTAGGTCTATGCATGTGGGCAGGTCGGACCACCGCGGCCATGCCCCGGGGCCACCGCTCCAGCTCGAAAAGTCAGTCCGAGCCGAGGCTGTAGCGACCGCGGCCGCACAGCCCTCTGTGGTACTCGACGTACCGTTCATCGATGGGGTGCTCGGGATGGCGTATCAGAGTGCCGATCAATTCCCCATCCCTGCTTCGCCGCACGTTCCAGTCCTCGTCAATGAAGAGGAAGAGCTTGTCGAACTGAACGTGATGATTGGGACAAAGGCACAACAGGTTGGATATTTTGTCCGGTCCTTCGTGCGGGGCTCCAAGCCCTTGGATGTGCGCTGCCTCGCTGTAGTGACTGAAACGGGTCTCCAGCTGAAGACCACAGACCTGGCACTTCTGCCGATAGAGCAGCTTGATCTTCTCGACCAGACGTGGATCCCGCTCGGGGCGCGTTGAGTTCACACGACGGCGGCGTCCGTCTCCGGGGGACTCATCACCGCTGCCTTCGTTCTCAACATCGGCATCCGCCGCCCCGCTGGCGCTCGCGTAGCCAGCGAGACCGACGCGTGTCAGCAGCGCGTCCTGGTCGACGTCCGGGAGATAAGAGGTGCACAGCAGACCGATCGCTTCGGCGCGGGTGAGCGGCTGCTGCAGGAGTTTCGCCGCCTCGGGCGTCAGTCCGGCTGCGGCTCCGGGCTTGGCGATGTCTTCCGCCGGCGCTGGGCCGCCCCCTTCATCCGCTATACCTTCGCTCTCCCACACTCGGCTCCTTTGCACGTGCCGGAAGGCAACTTCAGGCGTCACACCGGCGTCGCGATCTCCGAAATCGAGCAGGAGCGGCCCGACCTCATGGTCGAAGACGTCCCAGGGCACAAGTCGCCTCTGCCCCGAGACCAGGCGGCCGATGGCCCACAACAGCGTGAGTGATCCGTAGCGTGTATAGCCTTCCCCCGGGGCGTCGGCATCCAAGGTGCCGAGGGCTCGCAGGAGCTCCTCGCGTCCCAGCTTCGTGGGGGGTGCAGGCCGATCACCGACTGAGGCTGAGCCTCCGGCCGGTTCCTGCCCGCTCAGCAGTTCGTTCAGCAGCCCCAGCTGACGTCGCCGCTCCGCGGCCCGCACCAGCGTGAGGTGGCGCACCTCCTTGTGCAGTTTCAATGCGCTCAGGATCGGGGCCGCCGGGATCCTGAACTCGGAGATGTCTCCGAGCGCCATGATGTGTTCCCAGGTCCGCCCGTCCTTGAGTTCCCCCCAGATCGCCCTGGCCAACTCGGGATTGCGGAGCAGCCCGAGGACGCGGGCTTTGGCGATGAACGACTTTTCGGCGTAGAACAACACCTCGTCGCCGACCTTCTGCTTCCGCAGTGCGGTGCCTTTGGGATGGGTCTCCTTCTTGACCGGGGTCGCTCCCCACAGTCGGGCCACTCCATCGGGGAAGATTTCCTTGAGTTGCTCCGCATGCGTGCCCAGGACGTGCTCGTACTCCGCGAGCCGGATGCCCTTGCGTATCGAGCGGTCGAAGTTCTGAGGCCCGCGAAGCTGCGCCGTACCCCTTGGCTGCAGTAGCCACTGCACCGAGGCATCGGCTTCCCCGGCGGGGTCCGTACCGTCCCGTTTGGCCGTTACCGCGCCGGTCCCGAGGATCAGGCGGCCACCATACTCATTCTCCATGGTGATCAGATTTTCATACTAACGCTGGCTATCCGTCGGAGACTTGGCCCTGCAATCGGACACGACTCGGCTCGAGAGGTAACCGGCACTCCGCACCAGAAGGTTGATCACCAACAGGAGGCAGCACCTTCCGTGCCCCAGCCGCTACGATCTGAGCCGGGGGATTTTGCTGGCTGATCAGCAGCAATCGAGACGGAGCGACACGAAGCGGGGACAGGCGCATGCGGGACGGCCGGTGGACGACGGTCACCGATTCCGAGTTCCAGCATGAGTACCGGGGTCTGGAGGCCGTCCGCGAGAAGCTCCCGGACAACGACCCGTGGCGGGCCTGGTCGAACTTCACCTTCACCGCCCACACCGGCCACGTCCGGGAAGTGGACCTGCTGGTGATCGCCCCGGGCGGCGTCCACCTGATCGAGCTGAAGGACTGGCACGGCTCCGTCGAGTCCCGCAACGGCACCTGGCTGCAGACCCAGCCCAGCGGCCGGCAGGTCCCCCACGGCAATCCCCTGCACCTGGCCAACAAGAAGGCCAAGGAGCTGGCCGCACTGCTCCAGCAGAACGGCGAGAGGGTGTGGGTCTCGGAGGCCGTCTGCTTCACCGACTCCTCGCTGCGCAACCGGCTGCCCGCCCACGACCGCAACGGCGTCTTCACGGTGCACCAGCTCGCCGAGATGCTGAAGGAGTCTCCGAAGGACGAGTACCGCCGGATCGACGCCGCACGGTCGCGCCGGATCAAGGCGGCCCTGGAGCGCATCGGCATCGCGCGCAGCGACGCCGAGTACAAGGTCGGCCCGTACCTGCTGAGCCGCAAGGCGTTCGACTCAGGTCCGACCTGGGCCGACTATCTGGCCCAGCACAGTGAGCTGCCGGAGGCCGCCCGCGTCCGTGTCTATCTGCGCGAGCGCGGCTCCGACGCCGAGCTGCGGGCATCCGTGGAGCGCGCGGCGCGCCGCGAGGCCGCGGTGCTGCGCTACTTCCGGCACCCTGGTGTCGTCCAGCTCAAGCAGTACGACCCGTCCGGGCACTCGGCGGGCCCCGCGCTGATCTTCGACTTCGATCCGCGGACCCTGCGTCTGGACGAGTACCTGATCCAGTACGGCGACAAGCTGGACATCCTCAGCCGGATGGCGCTGGTACGGCAGCTCGCCGAGACGGTGCGCTCGGCACACGGCCGACGAATCTTCCACCGCACCCTGGCGGCCCGCGCGGTCCACGTCATCCCGCGCGGCCGTGGCCGCCGGAGCGACTCCGAGAGCGAGACCGGCGCCTGGTCCAGCCCACACCTGCAGATCTCCGACTGGCAGGTCGCCGTCCAGCGCAGCTCCGAGCACGGCGTGACCGGCAACGGCGAGCGGTTCGCCCCCACGACCTTCTCACGCGCGGGCGCACATCTCGCCGAGGGCGCGGACCCGTATCTGGCCCCGGAGCTGACCGCGCTCAGGCCCGACCCGGTCGCCCTGGACGTGTACGGACTCGGAGTGCTCACCTATCTACTGGCCACCGGCAGGCCACCGGCCGCCAGCCAGGCCGAACTGGTGGCTCGCTACGAGGCGGGCGAGGGCCTGCGCCCGAGCTCCGTGGTGGACGGCCTCTCCCCGTACATCGATGAGCTGGTGCAGGCGGCCACGGCCTATGACGTCTCCGCCCGGCTGTCGTCGGTGGACGACTTCCTGGAGATGCTGGAGGTCGTCGAGGCCGACCTGACCGAACCTCCGGCGGCCGAGGCCCCGCGCCCGGCCGAACCCGAGAAGGACCCCCTGGACGCGGTCGCCGGCGATGTGCTGGCGGGCCGCTGGGAGGTCAGGCGCCGACTCGGTACGGGTTCGACGAGCCGCGCGTTCCTGGTACGGGACCTGACCGCCGGACCGGATGTGCGCTTCTCCAAGTCCTTGGCGGTTCTGAAGGTCGCCACGTCGGACAGCCGCGGCGAGGTGCTGCGCCGCGAGGCCGAGGTGCTGGGCCGGCTCCGCCCCGACTCCCGCGTGATCCGCCTGGTCGAGCCGGAGCCGCAGCGCATCGGCCCGCGCACGGTCCTGGTCATGGAGTACGTCGGCGACGAGCGCGAGGAGAGCGGCGAGCCGTCCGCACCGGGTACGAAGCGCCGACGCCGGGAGGAGACCGTCGCCCGCCAGCTGCGCGAGTTCGGCCGCCTGTCCGTGGACCAGCTCGAGGCGTACGGCGACTACCTGTTCGGCGCGGTGGACTTCCTCGAAGGCGAGGGCGTGTGGCACCGCGACATCAAGCCGGACAACATCGCGATCCGCATCCGGCCGAACCGCACCCGCGAACTGGTGCTGATCGACTTCTCTCTCGCGGGCTACCCGGTGAACGAGACCGCGGCCGGCACAGACGGCTACCTCGACCCGTTCATCGGCACGCTCACCGACCGCTCGGTCTACGACGCCCACGCCGAGCGATATGCCCTCGCCGTCACCTTGCACGAAATGGCGTCCCGAGAGCTCCCGGTGTGGGGCGACGGCAAGGTCACTCCGCGCCAGACCGCCCCGGAGAAGGAGCCGTACCCGAGGATCGCCGCCGACGCCTTCGACCCGGCGGTACGGGACGGTCTGGTCGCGTTCTTCCAGAAGGCCCTGCACCGGGACGCCTCCGAGCGCTTCCCGGACCTCAAGCCGATGCGGGACGCCTGGAAGAAGATCTTCCTCGCCATGGACGAGGCGAAGCCCTCGTCTCGCCGCCCGTCACGGCACGCGGCACCGCCCGCGCAGGGCGAGGCGGCGCAGCCCGCCCCGGATGCCGCCATTCCGGAGGCCGAGGAGGAGAGCGCCGAGCAGCAGCGCGAGCGGCTGGCGGAGCGCGTCGACCGGGACACGCTCGTCTCGTCGTCCGGTCTGAGCCCGGCCGCGGAGTCCTTCGTGTACGGCCTCGGCGTCAACACCGTCGGCGAGCTGCTCGACTACAGCCAGCGCCAGCTCGTCAACGCCCCCGGTCTCGGCGCCAAGACCCGCAAGGAGGTCTTGAGCCGCATCAAGCAGTGGCGGCTCAAGCTCGCGGAGAAGCCCGCTGCGCCGCTCACTCCCGAGGGCCGCAAGGCCGCGAAGGAGGAGCTGTCGGCCGCCGAGGCCGCGGCGGCCGACGCGGTGGCGGCGAGCGGCGGTGCCGGTGCGGGTTCGCTGCCGGAGCGCGCGCTGCGCAGCGTCAGCCTCGACACGCTCGCCACGGTGTTCGTTCCGCCGCTGCGCAAGGACGGCTCGAACCACAACGAGTGCGAGATGGTACGGCTGCTGCTGCGGCTGCCCGACGAGCACGGCGTACTGCCGTCGGAGGTCGGGGTCTGGCCCACGCAGACGGACGTCGCGCACGTGCTCGGGCTGTCGCGGGGCCGCATCCCTCAGATGCTGAAGAACCAGCGGACCCGCTGGAAGAAGCACCCGGCGGTACGGGCACTGCGCGCCGAGGTCCTGGACCTGCTGCGGCACGGCCTGGGCCGGGTCGCATCGGCCGCGGAGATCGCGGACGCGCTGACCGTACGGCGCGGCACCCAGCTGCAGGAGCGCGAGCAGCGTCGGGCGCTGGCGCTGGCCGCCGTACGGGCCGTGGTAGAGGTGGAGCAACTCGTGCCGGACGAGGCCGAGTTCCAGCACGCCCCCAACCGTGACGCGGCCGACGAGAGCATGGGCGCAGGGCTGCTGGCGCTGGAGGTGGGCGCGGACGACGCGCCGGACACGCCGTCCGCGCCGGGCCTGCTCCACTACGCCCAGCGGCTCGGCCGTATCGCCGACACCATGTCGGAACTCGACACCCTGCCGACCGCGGCGACCGTGGTGGCCGAGCTGGGTGCCGTACCGCCGCCGAGTGCGGCGGTGCAGTGGGACGACCGGCGCATGGTGGAGATCGCGGTGGCCGCCTCCCGTCATGCCGCCGCGACGCCCCGCCTGGAGATCTATCCGCGCAAGCTGCCGCTGGTGCGCGCGCTGCGCCTCACCCAGGCCGGCCTGGTACCGCTCATCCCGGGGATGGCGGAGGCCGAGCAGCCGGGCCTGACGGCGGACGACGTCCACGAGCGCGTACGGGCCCGCTTCCCGGAACTGCTGAACGAGCGGGGCAGCCATGCGCTGCCCACGGGCGGCCCGCTGACGAGGGCTCTGCGTGAGGCCGGCTTCGACCTGGTGCTGTCGACGCGTAAGAGCACGGGGACGCTGCGCTATCTGCCGAGCAGTGCGGACGGCGTGTCTGCCTATCTGTCGTCGGATGCCCGACGGCAGCCGACGGGCACGGTCTCCGCTCACCGCTACTCCGACGACCCGGAGCTTGCGGCGGCGGGCACGGCCGAGGACCGGTTGAAGGCCTCGGCCCGGCGGGACGGCTTCCGCGTACTGACGGTGCCGACGGAGTGGGCACGGGATGCCATAGATGAGCTTGGACGCGACGAGTTCGCCGGCGGGGCCGTCGTGGTGTCGGTGGCCGAGCTGTTCGTACGGGCACTGCACGAGCTGGTCGACCCTCGGCCCAAGCCCACATGGGAGACGATCCTGCGTGCGGATGTGGCGAAGGCTGGAACCCCGGGAGCGATGAAGTTCGCCGAGTACGCGGGGACGGCGTGGGGACTGGTGGAGCCTCGGATCGGGGAGCTGCTGGTGGCTGGGGGCACGGGTTCTGGGAACGGTGGCGGGAGCGCGTTGGCTGCTCCGTTGCTGCTGACAGATGCCGGGGTCTTCGCCCGATACGACGCGATGGGCGTCCTGGAGCGGCTGGCGGAACGGTCACGAGGTGGTGGCCGCGCGCTGTGGCTGCTGTGTCCGCAGAGCGACCCGGCCCGGCCGCCGCGGCTGGGGACGGTGGCGGTGCCGTATCAGTCGGGGCTGGGCGAGTGGATCATGCTCAATGAGTCCTGGGTGCAGAACGAGCACCGCGCGAAGCCGGAGAGGGCCGGGGCCGGCGAGCCACGGGGATGATGCGCTGAGCGCGCGTGCCGTACTCGGAGCGGTTCGCGTGTGGGTGGGGATGACGACAGGAGACGTGACCAGGTGATCGACCGCAAGTCCAAGGCACTGCTGACGGACCTGATCAAGCAGGTGAAGGCGGTCGAGGTCGACCTCGGCCATCAGGTACGGGACGGCGAGACCGTGCTGAAGCCGCTGCGCACGGAGTACGGCAAGCTGCAGAAGGCCGATCCCAAGGGGAGCCCGAAGTGGGAGGCCTGGCTGGAGGAGCGGCTGGCCGAGCTGGCGGAGGAGCGTGCCGAGCTGGTGCGGGCGACCGGGAAGCTCTGGGTCGAACACGAAGAAGCATTCAGGCTCGGTCGCACTAATGATTCTTGGAGCTCCTGGCTGTACGGCACCCCGACGGTCTCAGGTCGTGTCACACAGGTAGCCGTAGCTTGGGTGCTGGGCTCAGTGTTCGTACGGTTCTGCGAGGACAATCTGTTGATCCTGGAGCCGTACATCACCGGGCCGGACGCCGAGCGGCGGGACTTGGCGGAGGCCCGGTACGCGCAATACGTGGAAGAAGAGCAGGACCCGACGTACCGAGGGTGGCTAGAGCAGGCCTTCGAGGAACTGGGGTCTGGACCGGCTGCCAAACTCCTGTTCGACAAGCGGCGCAATCCTCTGTATCAGATTCCGGTCTCGCACGATGGAGCACGGGCGCTGGTGGAATTCTGGAGGGAAAGAACCGAGAACGGCGAACTGGTCCACGACTTCACCGACCCACTGGCCGAAGACGGAACGAAGGGATGGGACACGCGGTTCTTGGGTGATCTATACCAGTGGCTTTCAGAAGCCGCCCGGAAGACTTACGCACTCCTTCAGACGCCCGAGTTCGTGGAAAAATTCATTCTCGAGCGGACGATGGACCCGATTATCCGGGAACTAGGTGGCCGATTTGGCGAGCTCAAGATGATCGACCCAACGTGCGGATCAGGGCACTTCGTCTTGGGCGCGTTCCGCAAGATGGTGGGGCTATGGGCAGAGCGACAGCCTGGACGGGACCTGCACGAGCGAGTACGGGCAGCTTTGGATTCCGTGCACGGAGTGGATATCAATCCGTTCGCGGTGGCAATCGCACGATTCCGTTTGCTGGTGGCGGCGATGGCAGCGTCAGGAGTGCGTACGCTAGCCGAAGCATCACAGTATGACTGGCCCATTCACCTAGCAGTGGGTGATTCGCTGATCAAGGCACGGCAACTTGAACTAGTACTGGGAGAGGAGGATACATCTGACCCTCTCGCCGAATTTTCCTACGCCACGGAGGACGTCCATGAGCATCCGAAAATTCTGGAGCAAGGTCGATATGACGTCGTGGTGGGAAATCCTCCTTATATTACCGTCAAGGACAAGAAGCTCAACGCGCTATATCGGGAGCTTTACGCCTCATGCGCTGGCGCTTACGCATTGTCCGTACCCTTCGCCGAGCGCTTCTTCCAGCTGGCAAAGGTCGGGGAACCTGGCGGACGCGGGTACGGAATGGTTGGCCAGATCACCGCTAACTCTTTCATGAAGCGCGAATTTGGCGCCAAACTCATTGAGGAATATTTCGCGCACAAGGTGGAGCTTACTGAGGTCATCGACACATCAGGAGCTCACATTCCGGAGCACGGCACGCCGACAGTAATCCTCGTCGGCCGACGGCGCTTCGGTGCGGGGCGCCAACCCACAGTCCGTACAGTGCGTAGCATCAGGGGAGAGCCCACCGTCCCTGCCGATGATGAGGTAGGGCTCGTCTGGCAGGAAATCGTCGATCGAATCGATGCACCCGGCCCTCCGGGTCATTGGGTATCCGTTGAAGACCTCGAGCGCGAACGCTACTTCGGGAAGCATCCATGGATCCTGACAAACGGCGGACTGGAGCTGATCGAAGAGATTCAAGCATCAACGCCAACAACATTGGCAAAGTTCACTCGCAACATTGGTGCCGGAGCGGTGACGCGAGAAGATAGCGCCTACATGGTGGGCGACGGATTCCTTCGCCGCAACAACATCCCCGCAGCTCACCGACGCCCCCTGGTCGAAGGAACCGAGCTTCGAGATTACACGCTCCAAAGTCCGGTCGCCTCCATCTGGCCATACGAGCCAGAAACGCTAGAACCTACGGCCCCCGCTCCTGTCGAGCGATCGCTGTGGCCCGTTAAAAGGATCCTTAGCGAGCGAACCGCCTTCGGGAAGACGCAAATCAAACGTGGCCTTACTTGGTTCGAGTACTCCATGTTCTTCAAGGAGCGCTATAAGACTCGGCCGATCATCTCCTTCGCTTTCGTCGCCACTCATAATCATTTTTCCTTGAGTCGAGGAGAGAATGTATTTCAACACTCGGCATTGGTGCTTACATTCCCTGAAGAGAAATCCGAGGAAAATCTCCTTGGTCTACTAGGAATCTTCGGAAGCTCTACAACCTGCTTCTGGCTTAAGCAGGTTTGCCACGATAAGGGGCATGGAGGAATTGGAGGAGGTATCGCAAGTGAAGAATGGGAGAAGTTCTACGAATTTACTGGCACGCGATTGGAGACTCTGCCCATCCCAGCGAAGCGCCCAAGTGTTCTTGCTGACCATCTTGATGAGTTGGCGCAGTCGCTAATCTCCAGCAGTCCCTCCGCACTCGCCGTCCATGGGACCCCTCCGCCCACGCATCTCGCCCTGCGCGAGGCCCGAGCGACGTGGGAATCTACGCGCGCTCGTATGATCGCCCTGCAGGAAGAACTCGATTGGGAAGTCTACTCCCTCTATAACTTGCACTCCGAAGACCTCCGCGCTCCCGAGTCCGAGGTCCCCGAACTCGACCTAGGTCAGCGGGCGTTTGAGATCGTGTTGGCTCGGCGGGTCGAGAAGGGTGAGGCATCCGACGAATGGTTCAAGCGGCACGGGTCCACCCCCATCACCACACTCCCCGACCACTGGTCAGACGCGTACAAGGCCATCGTCCAGAAGCGCATCGATGTCATCGAGTCGTCTCGCGCCATCGGCATGGTCGAGCGGCCCGAGTACAAGCGCCGATGGGCGACCGAGGGTTGGGATGCTCTTCAGGAGAGGGCTTTGCGCTCCTGGCTGCTCGACCGCATGGAGAACCGCGAGTTCTGGTTCCAGGACGGCCAGCCGACCATCCTGACCCGTGCTCAGCTCACCTCCGCCCTCTCCCTCGACGAGGACTTCGTCTCCGTCGCCGAGTTGTACGCACCCCGCAAGGAGCTGGCGACCGTCGTCGCGGATCTCCTCGCCAACGAACACGTCCCCTTCCTCTCCGCCCTCCGTTACAAGCCCACCGGCCTGAGGAAGCGCGCCGACTGGGAGCACGTCTGGGATCTCCAGCGTCAGGAAGACGCCGCCCCGGACGAGCCCGCCAAGCGGAGGATCCGGGACTCTATCCCCGTACCGCCGAAGTACACGTCCGCCGATTTCCTCAAGCCGTCCTACTGGCGCGCCCGCGGGAAGCTGGACGTGCCGAAGGAGCGGTTCATCTCCTACGCCACCGGCGCGATCTCTGGCACCCCGGACCTGTTCGGCTGGGCGGGCTGGGACCACCGTGAGCAGGCCCAGGCCCTCAGCACGTACTTCACGAACCACGACGAGCTGTCCGACGAACAGATGACCCCGCTGCTCGCCGGCCTCCTCGAACTTCAGCCCTGGCTCACGCAGTGGCACGACGAGTTCGACGCCCTGTACGGCGGCTCCCCCGCAGCCTTCTTCGCGGGCTACCGGGCGACCAAGCAGGGTGAACATGGTCTGACCGACGACGACCTGCATGCGTGGCGTCCCGGGAAGCCAACCAAGGGCTGATCATCCCGGCGTGCCCTCCCCTCTCTCCCCTGCGGAGGGCACGCCATCGTCCCGCAGGGTCAACGGTTCGGCCGCATGTACCCGGAGCGCCGGGCCCTCGTCCAGTCCCAACACAACGGCGAGTCCACCAACCGCGTACGGCTCAGTGCGCACTGTACGGACAGTGCGCCACTCACCCCACACTCGCACTAGCTGGCCAGGCCGCACCATGACAGCCGCGACCTCCCGCCCGTCGGGTTCAGCCACGATGTCCGGTGCTTTCAGCTCTGCCCACACAGTCTTCCCGATCCCGCCCGTGCGCTCCTCGACTCCCCAGCGGTGAGCCAACGCCTCCACGAGCAACAGCCCGCGCCCGCCGGTCTCCTCGTCACCGGGCGCCCTCACTTCGGGCCTGCCCGAGCCCGCGTCGCTGACTTCCAGCCGCAGCAGGCCGTCCTCCAGGCATCGCGCGATCCGTACGCCCACCTGTCGGTCACTCGGCACGCGTACGCGCAGCGCGTTGGTCACCAGTTCCGAGAGCACCAACTCCGCCGACTCCAGGACGTCTTGGGTTACCCCCCAGCCGCCGAGCACTGCATGTAACGCCGCCCTTGACCTCGGCACACTTCGACGACAACGGGACAGCCGGAACGTGACTTCGTTCGAGTTCACGCTCTCTGTCATGACACTCCCTGAGGGTCGATAGCTGATGATCAAGTCCCCGCGAGCCGAGGGAAGTTCCGACTCCCGCCACGACGAGAGTGCCGCGAAACTTCAATATGGCGCAACGTTGAAGGGAGAGTCAGACTTCAATTCACCCTTTCGGGTAACCTGCGGGCAGCTCGGCAACAGCCCTGGTAGGGAGTCACGTATGCCAAATGTCAAACCATCCACCGTGCTTGGGCGCCAACTGGGCGATGAGCTGAGGCGCCTGCGTGAAGCCGCAGGCCTGACCACCACACAAGCGGCTGATGCGCTCGACTGCACCAAGGGGAAGATCAGCCGCATTGAGAACGGGCATGTGCCCGTGCGCACCCCAGACCTGATCGCCCTCATGCAGACGTATGGAGTGGAGGCCCCGGAGACGCGCGAACGCCTCGGCTCCCTCGCCCGCAGAGCCAACCGGCGCCGCCGCGAAGGCTGGTGGCATCAGTACGGCGCCGTCCTCGCCGACACGTACCGGGACTACATCGAGATGGAGAACATCTGCGACGGCATCAAGACGTTCCAGGCTCAGCTGGTCCCGGGACTCCTCCAAACACCGGCATATGGACGGGCGGTCACGGTGGCCTCTCGCGCATGGCAGACAGCGGAAGAGATCGACCAGTTCGTGCAAGTGCGGATCGCTCGGCAGGAACGGCTCGCCGGCGAGGCGCCGTTGGAGCTCTGGGCCGTACTCGCCGAAGGCGTTCTCCGCCAGCAGGTTGGAGGGCCCACCGTGATGCGCGACCAGCTTGAACACCTGGCGACCATGGCTGAACGACCAAACATCACCGTCCAGGTACTCCCGTTCTCGCGCGGTGCGCACTCAGGTATGTTCGGCCCATACCTACTGCTGAGCTTCCCGCGGGTGTCAGCGCTGGACCTCGTCCTGACAGAGACCCCGATCGGCAACATCTGGATGGAGCAGGAGTCCGAGGTGGCCCACTACCGCGAACTCTTCGACGACGCCCGCACGTCGGCGCTGCCACCAACGGAATCACTCAGGCTGATTCGCCGCATCGCCAAGGAGCACACACCATGAGCCGACACCACCTCCCCTCGCCCGTCCTCGCGGATGCGATATGGCGCGTCAGCAGCTACAGCGGCGGCCAAGGCGAGTGCGTCGAAGTCGCCGACAATATCCCCACCCTCATACCGGTCCGCGACAGCAAGCGCCCCGCCGGTCCCGTGATCACCTTCACCCCCTACGCCTGGCGCGCGTTCGTCAGCCACGTCGGCTGAGCCGACCACCACCGCAGCGCGCGCCCCTGGCCGGCGGCCCTACCGACGTCCTTCTCATTCACTCTTCCGCGCCCAGTCAGCCGCAGTCAGCTCGACACAACCTGCCGGTGTGCGAAAATTGCACACATGGAGAGCGTGCAGAGCTGGGCAGAGATCGGCAGCCGTATCGCCCAGACCCGGGAGTCAGCCGGGTTGAGCCAAGGCGAGATGGCCTCACGCATAGGGGTCGACCGCACTGCGGTGGTGCGCATGGAACAGGGCGAGCGCAAGGTGTCCGCGCTCGAGCTCTTCCGGATCGCCGAGATCCTGGACGCACCGCCCGCGCACTTCCTCACCCAGCCACCCGCGGCACTCGTCTCCCGCCGTAAGACGCTCGACTCCCCCGCCGACGCGGCCACGCGTAACAGCTACCGGCTGGACATCCGGCTGGAAGAGCACGCACGGAACGCGGAGTGGCTGGTGACGGAGGGCTTCCTCACCCCGCCCCACTTGGACGATCTACCCGGCAGCACCAAGGCCGATCCGACCGCTCTGGCACGTGAAGCACGACGCGTGGTCGGCATTCCCCCAGGGCCACTGGGGCCGATGGCCTCAGTGGCCGAACGCTTCGGCCTGTATCTGACCGTCGTCCCGGAACCCGCCGAGGGTGCTTCGCTCCTCCTGGACTCCTACGGGGTCAGCGTGATCAGCGGCCACTCGGCCCCCGGCCGCCGACGCTGGACCGCCGCCCACGAGCTCGGGCACCACCTGTTGCGGGACGAGTACCACAGCGACGCGGGGGTCTCCGCGAGCCGGGACGAACGCGAACAGGCCATCGACGACTTCGCCGGGGAGTTTCTGCTCCCCGAGGACGAATTCGACTCCGTCTACCGGCAAGCAGTCGGCCGGGGCCTGTCCCCCCGGGAGGCCCTGATCGGTGTCGCCGCGGATTACAGGATCTCCTGGTCGTCCACGGTGTCGAGGGCACGTTGGCTCGGGCTGGTGGGCACAGCCGCCGCTCGCCGCCTCAAGGCCGATACGCCGGTACGCGGCGACTTCCTGGCCGTCCGTGGTGCCGAACCCGTACCCGATCTCGAAACGGGCGCCACCGGAACGGCTTGGCGACAGGCAGTCCTGGCTGCCTGGAAGGCCGGAGCGGTGTCGGCGGCACGCACGGTCGAGTTGCTGTACGGCGCCCTGCAGGAGAGTGAGCTGCCGGAGCAGGACCTGGAGGACGTCGGGCCATGAGCATGCAAGGGGAGGGAACGAGGCCAGCCGGACAGCTTCTCGTTTGGGACACGTCGCCGCTCCACCACGCGATCAAGGCCGGGCGCATGGACACCCTGGCGGACCTCGCCGCCGAATGCCGGGGATTACCCCGCCGCAATGTCACCACGGCCGCGGTCATCGAGGAACTGCGCCACTACGACCTGGACGTCTCGGGCCTGGGCTGGCTCGAAGTCCAGCACGTGGACGGTCTCGCCGAGCTCACCGCACTGGTGCGGTGGATGGAGCGCGTCTCCGGGCAGAAGTCCAACCATGGTGAGGCGACCGTGCTCGCCTGGGCCAACGTGCACGGTGCGGTCGCCGTGGTCGACGACCTGGACGCGCGCAAGGCGGCACGCGCCGGTGGCCTCACCGTGTGGGGTGTGCTGCGGGTGATCGCGGAAGGGGTACGGGACGGCCGCGCAACGGAGTACGTGGCGTCCGCCCTGGTCGACGCGCTGCTCGCGTCAGGCGCTCGCTACCCGTGTGGTTATGGCGGCTTCCTCGAGTGGGCGAGGAAGAGCGGATTGCTGTGAGCCGCTTACTCACATTCGCCTTACTATGACTCGTTTGAGCATCCGGAGGTCGACCGTTCCCCTCCCTCGTCCTCTTCACCCATACGCCCCATGCCGGACCCTACCGATACGATCGAAGGCCGTCCCCACGCGACACCCAGTGGCGGACGGTGCTTCCGGAGCAGCGTGGGGTGCGGGCATTGCACGCCGTTCCGGTCGACGGGGGACGCGCCGCGCTGCCCGGTGGACGTAGACGTAGGACACGAAAAGCAGGAGACGCGAGACAGAGATGGCACCGACCGCCGCCACGGCCCCCCTTCTCCGCGATGTCATCGACATCAAGACGTCCATCTCCACGTCCGACTTCGTCCTGAAGCTTGCCGAGGCGGTCACCCCGGAGGGCGCCGAGCGGGCGCTGCGGGACTACGTCGTCACCGAGCGCCTTCTCGAGAACTTCGACGAGGCGCTGAGTCTGATCAAGACCGCGCTGGACGGGCAGACGTCGAAGGCCGCGTATCTGCACGGCTCGTTCGGTTCCGGTAAGTCGCACTTCATGGCCGTGCTGCACGCCCTGCTCCGGGGCGACGAGGCCGCACGCGCCCGGACCGATTTCGATCCGGTGCTGGCCAAGCACGAGTGGCTGAGCACGGACGGGAAACGGTTCCTGCTCGTGCCGTATCACATGCTCGGGGCCAAGTCCCTGGAGCAGCGGGTGCTCGGTGGGTACGTCAGCCACGTCAAGACACTGCATGACGATGCGCCCACGCCGCAGGTCTACCGGACCGACTCCCTCTTCGCGGACATCCGCGCGCTGCGGGATCGTATGGGCGACGACAAGTTCATCGAAGGGCTCGCCGGAGCCGCGGCCGAGGGGAACACCGTCGATGCCGACGACGAGTGGGGTGACTCCTTCGCCTGGACCCCGGCGCTCCTCGACACCGCCCTCACCGCCGAGGAGCTGGACGGCGCCGAGGCCAACCTCAACCTGGTCAACCCGACCACCCCGGCCGAGCTGCGCGCCAAGCTGGTGCACGACGCGAGCACCAGCTGGTTCCCCGGCTTCGCGAAGAACGCCGCCGAGGACGAGCACGGCTTCATCTCGCTCGACGCCGGCCT
The DNA here is from genome assembly GCF_040686075.1 of Streptomyces sp. NPDC086519. Lineage (NCBI taxonomy): Bacteria > Bacillati > Actinomycetota > Actinomycetes > Kitasatosporales > Streptomycetaceae > Streptomyces > Streptomyces sp. NPDC086519. The sequence goes on along the minus strand of NZ_JBFBJL010000083.1, from coordinate 16,037 downwards.
CGCCGTCATCGCCGAGCACGCGAAGTCGCTGAACTACGACGGGCTGATCCTGTTCATGGACGAGCTGATCCTCTGGCTCGCCAACCGCATCCACGACCAGAAGTTCGTCTCCCGCGAAGCCGACAAGATCACCAACTTCGTGGAGGGCGCCGACTCTCGCCGCGCCATCCCGATCGTGTCGTTCATCGCACGGCAGCGCGATCTGCGGGAGCTGGTCGGCCAGGAGGTCTCCGGGGCGGCCGAGACCGCGATCCAGGACAGTCTCAACCTGGCTTCCGGGCGTTTCGACAAGATCACGCTGGAGGACCGCAACCTCCCGCAGATCGCCCACGCGCGTCTCCTGAGGCCCAAGGACGCGGAGGCCGCCGCCAAGCTCGACGCGGCGTTCGCGAAGATCAAGCGGGTCGGGCCGCAGGTGTGGGACGTGCTGCTGGGCTCCGACGAGGGGACGACCGGTGCCGACGAGGCGTCGTTCCGGCTGACGTATCCCTTCTCGCCTTCGTTCATGGACACCCTGGTCCACATCTCCTCCGCGCTGCAGCGGTCCCGTACCGGTCTGAAGCTGATGGGCCAGCTGCTGGCCGATCATCGCGACGACGCGACGCTGGAGCAGCTCATCCCGCTGGGCGACCTCTACCCGGTCATCGCGGACGGCGGCGACCGGCCGTTCGTCGACAGTCTGAAGGTGGAGTTCCAGGCCGCGGACAAGCTGTACCGCACCAAGCTGCGGCCCTATCTCCTGGCGATGTACGACGTCACCGAGGAGGACATCGAGCGCTACCGCCACCGCCGCGAGACGGTCACCGACCAGGGGCTCGTCCAGCGGTGCAAGGCGTTCGTCGGCGACGACCGGCTGATGTGCACGCTCCTGCTGTCCGCACTGGCGCCCAGTGTGCCCGCGCTGCGGGACCTGACGATCCGGCGGCTCGCCTCCCTCAACCACGGCTCGGTCATCTCCCCCATCCCGGGCGCTGAGGTCGGCGCGATCCAGTCGAAGGTCGACGAGTGGGCGGCGCGCTTCGCGGAGATCAAGCCCACAGGCACCAAGGTCAACCCGGGCGTACGGCTCGAGCTGGCCGGCGTGGACGTGGACTCCGTCATCGCCAATGCCAACGTCAACAACAACCGCTCCAACCGCCGCGCACTCGCCAAGCGGCTCCTCGCCGAAGAGCTGGGCATCGACCTCCAGGAACGGCTCACCGCGGACGAGCTTAAGTTCGTCTGGCGTGGCTCGAACCGCACGGTGGAGGTCATCTTCGGCAACATCGCCGACCACGACGACCTGCAGGACCACGACTTCGCCCCCAGCCAGGACGGGCTGTGGCGGATGATCATCGATCTGCCGTACGACGAGGGCGAGTACGGGCCGCGCGAGGACGCCAACCGCATGGCCGAGCTCCGCAGGCTTCCCGGGAACCGGCCGCGGACTGTGGGGTGGATTCCCACCCACCTGTCCGCTGCCCGCTTCCAGGACTTCCAGCGGCTGGTCGTCATCCACTACGCCCTCGCCGACCAGCGGCGCTTCGACACCAGCTACGCGCAGCACCTGAACGCCGACAACCGGGCCCGTGCCAAGGCACTGCTCGAAGACCAGCGCGAGACGCTCACCAAGACGGTGAAGGCGGCCTTCAAGCAGGCCTACGGTCTTGCGGCCAAGAAGCCGGGCGATGTCAACCCGGACTTCAACGAGCACCTGGAGCCGTTGCCCGACGTGCCGGAACTGCGCGTCTCCATCGGGCAGTCCCTGCACGACGCGGCCCGGCACGTGGCGGGCAAGCTGCTGGCCCACCAGTACCCCGCGCATCCGGACTTCGATCCCGACGGTACGGGTACCGTCGTCAAACTCGCCGACGCACGAACCGTGTTCGGGTACATCCGGGCCGCCGCGGAGGCCGGTGAACGGCAGGCCGAGATCCCGGCCAAGGAACGTCCGCTCATGCGGCGCATCGCCGCGCCGCTGGGGCTCGGCCAGCAGAAGGAGGCGTACTTCCGGCTCTCCACGCGCTGGCCGGAGCACTTCGCCCTCCAGGCGCGCGGCGAGGCCGGTCCCGGTGATCTCAGCGTCGTCCAGCTCACCGAGTGGATCGACCGTCCCGCGCCGATGGGTCTGGAGCCGTTCCTCGCCCACCTGGTGATCGCGTCGTACGCGGAGATGGACGACCGGGTCTGGGTAAGGGCCGGCGCGCTGCTCGACCCCTCGCCCGAGCTGTCGGCGATCAAGCCGCAGGACGCGCTGCGTTCCCAGCCGCTGCCCGAGGAGCACGTCTGGGAAGAGGCGGGGCGCCGCTACTGGGGGATCTTCGGGGAGGAGCCGCCCAGGCTGCGCCGGGGCCGGATGGTCGGGCAGTTCGCCCGGCGGATCACTGAGCGGGCCCGCACGTACCAGCCGCACGCGGCCGATCTGGTGGCGCAGTTGGAGAAGCACGCGACGCTGCTGGGCCTGGACGGCACCGACGAGGCCGGCCGACTGGCGATCGCCCGCCGGGCCCGGGACCTGCTGGACGAACTGCGCGGGCTGGATCAGGGTGCGGCCGGCGGTTCCGCGGCGGCGAAGCAGGTCATCTCCGCCTTCGCCGGCTTCGATCTCGGCGACGTGCCGACGAGCCGCTACGGTGCGTCGATCAAGCAGGCAGAGTCCGTCGCGGCCGCCCTGGCCACCGCGGCCTGGGACATGCTCAAGCTCGCGCCCAACTACGGGCCGCAGGGTGAGGCGGTGCTGGAGGAGTTGCGCGGCGCGGCGCGTGTCGACCAGCGCACGAAGGACCTCAAGGAGGCGTTGCTGGAGGCGCGGCGGGCCATCGTCGCCGTCATCGAGCGCAGCCAGGCACCCACCGCCGACCCGCGGAGGGCGTACGCCGCGCCCTCGCCGGCCGAACCTCTCACCAAGCCCGACGCGATCAGTCTGAGCACCGACACCAGCCGGCCGCCCGTGCCCTCCACCCACCCCGGCACCGACGGCGGACGACGTGCGGGACGCCGCTCGGGCGGTGGCCGGACCACGGCCTCCCGTGCGCTGGCCGAGTTGAAGGCCGAACTGGCCGAACTGGCGGCTGCCGAGCCGGACGCAGAGATCGAAATCAGCTGGCGGGTCGTGGAATGAGCGGAAGGCAGCGGGCGGAGAGGGTTTGGGAACAGTGAGTACGGCGGCCGTGACCACCACCAGCGCGGTGCGGCTCAACGCCGCGACCATCACCCAGTACCTGGCATCCCAGCCGGGCCTCAAGCCGGACAAGCGCAGGGTCGTGCTGCTGCGGGCCGCGCCCTCCTGGGACGGCCCCAACGAGCTGCCGTGGGGCGAGCAGCGGCGGGCCACGATCGCGGCGGCGCCCTCTCCCCTCGGCGTGTACGAGCTGCTCCTCGCACACCATAAGCCGTCGGCCACCGGGCCCGACGTACTGGTGATACTGACCGATCGCGAGGAGGCGGAACTCGGGCCCGATCTGCTGGCCAAGGTGCACCGGCAGCGGGTCAACGCCGTCGACACCTGGGACGTCGTACGGGAGGCTTTCGGTGCCGGCGCCTCCGACCACCGGCTGTTCGAGGAGAACTGGGCTGCCGAGGCACTGCTGGACGCCGCTCCGCCGCACGGCGGATGGCCGAAGCTGGCGGGCGGTGCCCTGTCGCGGCGCGAGGCGCTGACCTCGCTCGCCCTGCGCAGGCTGGGAATCGGCCGCTACGATCCGGACGCCGAGATCTCCCGCTCCGCGGCGGGAGCCGGTGACGAACTGGACATCCACACCCTGCTGCGGTGGTCTCTGGTGCCTGGGGGCCCGGAACGGCTCCTGGCGCTGCGGGCGCCCGAGCGAGCCGGGCTCGTGCGGTTCCTCGGCGAAGAGGAGCAGGCCGGGCGGGCGGGACAGGCCCTGCTCGCCCTCGTGACGGCGGAACACGGGCCGGACGCCGTCGCATTCGGGCTGGTCTGCGCGGCGCTGTGGGGACCCGCCGACGCCATGGCGGACGCGGAGGACTACCGGGCCCGGGGACGGGCCGAGCGCTGGTTCGGAGAGGAGCCGCCCGCCCAGGGTGAGCACCTGGACGCCCTCGCGGCGGCCTTCGGACGGTCCTGCGAGGAGTTCGTCTCCGCCCTGCTGCTGACGGGACGGTCGGACAGCGACGAAACGGCGGCGGAGGCCCGGCGGCTGACCGGATTCGTTCTCGACCGGGCGGCCGCCCTTGCGCGTCAGTTCGGGGCGGAACGGGCTGCAGGGGCAAGTCCCGTGCTGACGGCAGGACTTGAGGCACGCTTCGCCGCTGTCGGTGAGGCGCTGTCGAGCGGTGGCTCCGAGCGGATCACATCCGCGGTGAAGGCCCTCAGCGGACACCGGCTCGCCCGGGATCCCGACTACAGCGTCCGTATCGAGCGGGCGCGCATGGCGCAGCGGCTGGCACGTTGGCTCGCGACCGACCCGCCGGTAGAGACCCACACGGTGGCGGATGCCATCGCCCGTCACGTCACCGAGACGGGCTGGGTGGACCTGGCGCTGGAGCACATCGAGTCCGGGGGCGATCCCGATCCGGCGCTTCGGTCCGCGTACGACGCTCTGTGCGCCTCGGCGCGCGACCGTCGGCGCGAGATCGACCGGCACTTCGCCCAGGTGCTTGCCGTCCGGGCGGCGACCGACCGTGGTCCCGGCTCGATGCCGGCCGTGGAGACGTTCCTCCCCGAGGTCGTCGCCCCGGTCGTGAAGGCCGGAGAGCGGAGAGTGCTGCTCCTCGTGCTCGACGGCATGAGCGCCGCCATCGCCGCCGAGCTCGGCGAGCAACTGCGCGACCACTGGGTCGAGTACGACCCGCTGCCCGGAGCGAAGGACGCTCCGCGGCGCCGCGCGATGGCAGCCGCGCTCCCCACGGTCACCTCCGTGTCGCGGACCTCGCTCTTCGCAGCACGGCTGATGAAGGGGACGCAGGCCGACGAGAAGAGGCTGTTCCCCGCGCACCGCTTCTGGGGCGGGGAGGACGTGGCGGTCTTCCACAAGGACGATCTGCGCGCCGAGACCAGCGGTGAGCCGTTCGGGCCCGAGCTGCACGAGGCGCTCGTCCGCGACCGTACGCATGTGGCCGTGGTCCTCAACACCGTGGACGACCGGCTGGCCTCCGAGCAGAAACTCGGTGACGGTGCCTGGCGGCTGTCCGACATAGGGGGGCTGCGAGCACTGCTTCGCTCTGCCGCGGACCAGGGCCGAGCGGTGATCCTCACCAGCGACCACGGCCATGTCACCGATCGACGGTCGGCGCGGGTGGACGCCGAGGATGTGCGGTCCGCGCGGCACCGTGGCCCAGGAGGTCCGCTCGTGGAGCAGGAAATCGTGCTGAAAGGCCCTCGAGTTCTCGACCCGGAACCGGAGAGCGAGATCGTCGCCCTCTGGGACGCCGACACCCGCTACACGTCACGCAAGGCCGGCTATCATGGCGGCGCGTCCCTGGCAGAGTTCGCCATCCCGGTGCTGGCTTTCCTGCCCTTCGGGGCGAAGCCGCCGAGCGGCTGGCGGGAGCTGGGGAACCAGCAGCCGAGCTGGTGGTCGCTGGACCCGCAGGCTCAGGAGCAGCCGCCGCGTGCTCAGGCGGCCGCAATTCCGGCACCGGTACCGAAGAAGCCCGCCAAGCGGAGCAAGAACGAGACGGAACTCGCCAAGAGCCATGACGCTCTGTTCGATGTGGCCCTCGTCCCAGCGGAGTCCGAGGACGGAGCGTTGCTCTCCGCAGCTCCCGTATCTCCGAGCGATGCCCTGGTCGAGGCGTTCCTCCGGTCCGAGGTCTTCACGGCACAGGTGCAGCTGCTCGCCCGCAAACCGGATCTCGTGCGGGTGGAGAAGGCTGTACTTGCCCTGTTGGACGCCGGCGGCACGCTGCCGATGACTGCTCTGGCCCAGCGTGTCGGGCTGCCCGCGAACCGACCGGCCGACGGCTTCGCGGCCGTGCTAAGGCAGTTGCTCAACCACGACGGTGTCCAGGTACTGGAAACACTGCCGGACGGGCGAACCCTACGACTGCACACCGGACTGCTTCGGGACCAGTTCGAACTGAGCTGAGCAGAGGACTGTGAGCCGGTCCTGGAGGTGACACCCAGGACCGGCTCACCACCGTTCGTCAGGTGAGCTGGCGCAGCAGTCCCACGAACTGGCGCAGTTCCTCGCTCCGCTGTGGCGACAGCGGCTCCGCGTCGAAGTGCGCGATCTGGTTCCGGATGTTGCGCACCCGGTTGAGCTGGTGCACGAACTGGACCTGGTTCACTCCGGACCAGCCGAGAGTCTGCCAGTTCTGGTCCGCCTCAGCGCACTTCTGTTCCAGGCGCTGTCCGTTCTTGTTCCGCTGGTCGCCATCGAGGAGTATCACGTACTGGCCGAATGTGAGGTCCGTGATCTTCCCTGTCTTGTTGTCGTTCCGCTGCACCTTGCGGATGGCGTCCTCGCTCAGCTTTGCACCAAGGCACTTGCGCAACCGGAGTTCGATCTCGCCCACGACGAAGAACGGCCACGCCGTGGCGTCGAAGCGCTGGGTGATGTCCGTGGCCGTGACGATGCCGCTGATTCGCCCGTTGTGGGCTCTGACCAGCACATATCCGTGCTCGCAGACATTGGGGAGCATGGCGAAGAAGTCGTCGTGGGCATGCGCGACCGGCGGGTCCTCCACAATCGCGTTGGCCAACGCCACGGTCGCCCCTGTGCCGTACATCTTGGCCACCGAGCGCCAGGTGACGACACCCGTCACCGTGTACTGGTCCTCCAGGACCGGGATCTGGGAGTAGTTCTTCGTGTGCATGATGTAGGTCGCCTCGGTGAGGTCCGAGGCAGAGGTGACCGAGTCGACCCCGGCATGGGCACTCGGAAGGTCACCGATACGGAAGGGCTGCTGCGGCAGCGCACCGAGCAGCAGCCCGGCCTCGTCCTCCTGCTCCTCGTCCGCGCCGTCCCCGTCGCCCGTCGCTGCGGATCCCTGGGCGACGATGTGGATCTCGGACTGGCTGCCGCAGGTGGCGAAGTACGGCAGGGTCGCGAGACCGACCTCCTTCAGCCGCTGCTCGATGAGCAGGATTGCCTGGTCGTTGCGGAACCGGGTGTTGAAGCAGGTCAGGAGCTCGACGAGAGGTATGCGGCGGCCTTTGAACGCGAGCAGTTCGTCGTCAGAGGGGTTCCGGAGCACGGCCGCGTCACCCGACCTTCAGGTCGCGGAAGACGGTGCGCTTGCCCATGGCGGACATGACGAGCTCGAGCAGTTGCTTGGACCTGTTCTCGTAGAACTGCTCGAAATCGCCCGAGTGCAACGCGGCGGGGTCGATGAGGTGCGTGCCGATGACGTCATCGAACCACTCCGGACGCATACCTGACTCGAGCGCGAGCGTCTTGAGGTAACCGGCAGGTGATCCGGTCATGCTCTTGCTGGCCCGGAGCGACAGAGGTGTCTTGTTGATGATCGAGTTCGCCCTGTTGCTATAGACCCCGTGGTTCTTGTCGATCCACGCCTTCGGGAAGATCTGACGCACATCCACGCTGTACTCGGCCAGTCGCGTCGCATTCAGGGGTGCCTCGGTGAAGTACCAGTCAACAGCTCCCTGCTTGACCAGGAGAGCGTAAATCCCCTTGTACGCGGCGCTGTTGCGCGTGCTGAGGGTGTCCAGCCTGTCATCCAGGAAGGCGGCCTCGGTGATGGTGTCGGGGACGACCTCAGGATTGCCCTGCAGTCGTTCGATCAGCTGTTCCACATCACGGGTGAAGCGGCTCTCCGTCGAGCCGCCGTACATCTCACCGAGCACACCGCACCAGTACCACTGCGTGAGCAGTTCGTCGGCCGCCGCGGTGTCGGTCTCCTCCCCAAGGATGGTCCGCACCGCGGCCAGCGGTACGAGCTGAGTGCGATACGGCAGGTCGGGAGCGCGCACAATGCACTGCCGCTCCAGGAAGCCCCCCACCCACTCGAAGGCCTGCGCGACGCGCGGTGCGAGCCGACTGAAGTCGGCGAGCGGCAGTTCCAACAGGTCACGGCGCTTGCAGGAGACTGCGGCGCGCGGCTCCTGTCGCTTGCGCTCCCACGTACGGACGAGCGCCACGGCCTGCAGGAAATCACTGCTGCTGAGCCCGTCCTCGACGCCCGCCTCCATGCGTCCGAACACGGGGTAAGACGATGCGAGGCCCTTCTTGATGTCCAGCCAGACCTCGGGAAGTTTGTAGTAGTCGCCGTGCTGGGCCACGTATTCCTGGTTGCCCGCGTAGGTGGCCGTCAGCAGTTCGAAGACGTTGAGCGGCACGCCTCCGGTGTTCACCCGCTCGAACACGGCACAGACCGCGTCCATGGTCGTGGAAGCGGCGAGTTTGATCATCGGCACCTGGAACGACTGCATGCGGCTGAGCACGTACTGCTGGAACTGCCCCCACAGCCCCCAGTTCGTGACGTCGACCTTCACGAACTCCTGGTGCCAAGCGTTCACACGCTGGGTGTCGAATACGAAGTGGAGCGGGAAGTAACCAGCGGCGCATTCCCCCTCGACGGTTGTCAGGTCGATGGTGTCCCTACGGTTGAAGCCGGTCTTCAGAATCCGGTCCTCGGGCACGGACACAATGGCGTCGTCACGCTCGGCCGGCGACCCGACGGCCTTGGCGATGTCGATGTAGTACCAGCGCCTCAGCTCCTTGTTCCGGGTGTCCACCGTCTCGACGGGACGGTCCCGATGCAGTGCCTGGAAGAGGGAGGTCAGACGCTGCTGCCCGTCGAGCAGCAGGAGGTCGGGCACCGTGGCCTGCGCGTCCTCGGCACCCTTGAGTGTGCGGGTGCGGAACGGTGACGTGCCGTTGGTCTGCAGTGCCATCACGACGCCCAGCGGATAGTCGAGTGTCACCGTCGCGATGAGTGCCCGGATGCGCTCGTCGTCCCACTTCCACTCCCGTTGGAAGTCAGGGAGTTGTAATGCGCCGGAGGCGACGTCCGCGAGGGCGTCGCTGAGTTTCAGACTGTCGAGTGCCACGCTGTGTCTTCCCGTGTCGGACCTGAACGGTGAGTCGCACCGGTCACCGATGGTGAACACGCAATTGCACCAATGGTTGTGGGTGCAGTCAAGGTGGTTCGACCAACCTCGAGCAGTCCGCAGAGGCCGGAATGTCCGGAGGCCGGCTCACATGCCGGTCGGGACTGTGAAGCCGTGCTCTTGGTGGTGCGGCATCCCGACATCCAGCCAAATGGGAGACTGTCCGGGTGAGGACAGAGAGCCCTGGTGGAAGCGGACCCGTCAGTGCCGCCCGGCGTCGCGACGTGATCGATGCCCTGCGCCGAGGAGCCGTTCCGGAAACGGGACTGGATCTGCTGGCAACCGGCCTGGACCGGTTCGAATCCGCGCTCGATGCGGAACTCGACGCCGTCAGGTCCGGCGCCTCGGTGTTCAAGGCGGTGCGAGGCGAGTACGGGTCAGGCAAGACGTTCTTCGCCCGATGGCTCGGTGAGCGTGCCAAGCGGCGCAACTTCGCCGTGGCCGAGATCCAGATCTCGGAGACCGAGACCCCGCTGCACAAGCTCGAGACCGTCTACCGTCGCCTCACCGAGCGGCTGACCACGTCCGGATTCCCTCCGAGTGCGCTCCGGCCGGTCGTGGACGCGTGGTTCTACGCCCTTGAGGAGGACGCGCTTGCCGACGGCGCCTCGGAGGAGGACCTGCCAGGCAAGGTCGAACAGCTGATGACCGCCCGGCTCACCGAGGTATCCCGACACGCTCCGTCGTTTGCGACGGCCCTGCGGGGGTATCGCACCGCGGTCACCGCGGGCGACGAGGCCACCGCCTCGGCCGTCATGGCGTGGCTGGGCGGACAACCGCATGTGGCCGCGGCGGCCCGCAGGTCCGCCGGGGTGCGCGGCGACCTCGACCATTTCGGCGCCCTGGGGTTCCTGCAGGGGCTGCTCACCGTGCTACGCGACTCCGGGCACGCGGGCCTGTTCGTCGTGCTGGACGAGGTGGAAACCCTGCAGCGGGTCCGCTCCGATGCCCGTGACAAGGCGCTGAACGCGCTGCGCCAGCTCATCGACGAGGTGCACTCCGGACGCTTCCCCGGTCTCTATCTGCTGATCACCGGCACGCCGGCGTTCTACGACGGCCGACAGGGCGTGCAGCGTCTGGCTCCGCTGGCCCAGCGGCTGGCCACCGACTTCACCACCGATCCTCGCTTCGACAACCCGCGTGCCGTGCAACTCAGGCTTCCGGGCTTCACTCTGGAGTCGCTGATCGGTCTGGGGCTGACCATCCGAAACCTGTATGCATCCGGGTCTTCGGCACCTGAGCGAGTCAAGGAGATCACAGACGACACATATGTCGCCGACCTGGCCAAGGCCGTCGGCGGGGCGCTGGGGGGCAAGGTGGGTGTAGCGCCTCGGCTGTTCCTCAAGAAGCTCGTCGGCGACGTCCTCGACCGTGTGGACCAGTTCGAGGACTTCGATCCGCGCAAACACTACGCGCTCACGGTGAACGCCTCGGAGCTGACCGAGGTCGAGCGCAACGCCGCGGCGGTCGACATCGCCGATGATGTCGAACTGGACCTCCCGTGAGCGAGGTGGCGCCCGACCCGATGGACCTGCTTCACCCGGGGTTGGTCCACCATGTCGTGAACACCCTGGGCTGGCCCCGTCTGCGGACCCTCCAGGAGGAGGCGATCGCTCCCCTGACGGACGGGGCGGACGCCGTGCTGATCGCCCCCACCGCAGGCGGGAAGACCGAGGCCGCATGCTTCCCATTGCTGTCGCGGATGGCGCAGGAGAAATGGGACGGCACCTCGGTCCTCTACGTATGTCCGCTGAAGGCGCTGCTCAACAACCTGCTGCCCCGACTGGAGACGTACACCTCCTGGCTGGGGCGCACAGCCGCGCTCTGGCACGGCGATGTCACAGACTCCCGCCGCAAGCGCATCCTGCGCGAACGGCCGGATGTGCTGCTGACCACTCCCGAGTCCCTGGAAGCCATGCTGGTCAGCGTCAACGTCGACCACCGGGCGTTCTTCTCCGGACTGCGGGCGATCGTCGTCGACGAGGTGCACGCTTTCGCGGGCGACGACCGGGGGTGGCATCTACTGGCCGTACTGGAACGACTGGAGCGGGTGGCCGGGCGCCCGGTGCAGCGGGTCGGTCTGTCCGCGACCGTGGGTAACCCAGAGGAGCTGCTCACCTGGTTGCAGGGAGCAAAGGCCGGGCGGCGCACGGCACAGGTCGTCGCCCCGCACCTGAAGGAGAAGGTACGGAAACTGCCCCCGCCCGGGGATGTCCAGCTCGATTATGTGGGGTCCTTGGTCAATGCGGCGACAGTGATCGCGGCACTGCACCGGGGCGAGAAACGACTGGTCTTCTGCGAGTCGCGCAAGCAGGTCGAGGAACTCGGCGCGGCACTGCGGGCGAAGGGCCTGACCACCTTCCTGTCCCATGCGTCGCTGTCCGCAGACGAACGGCGGCGGGCGGAGGAAGCGTTCGCGGAGGCTCGCGACTGCGTGATCGTCTCCACCAGCACCCTGGAACTGGGCATCGATGTCGGCGACCTCGACCGGGTCGTCCAGATCGATGCACCAAGCACCGTGGCCTCGTTCCTGCAGCGGCTGGGCCGCACCGGTCGACGGCCCGGATCCAGCCGCAACTGCCTGTTCCTCGCCACCGACGACGCCGGCCTGCTGTCCGCGGCGGCGCTTCTGCTGCTCTGGTCGCGCGGCTGGGTGGAGCCGGTCGTCGCTCCTCCGGAGCCCCGGCACATCGCCGCGCAACAGGTGCTGGCGCTCTGCCTCCAGGAGCACCGGGTCGGTGACCGGCTGTGGCAGGAGTGGTGGGGAGGCCTCGGTCCATTCGGCCCTTCCGCCGAGCCGATCGTGCGCCACCTGGTCGAGGAGGGCTACCTGGACCGGGACGGCGAACTGCTGTTCATCGGCCCAGAGGCCGAAAAGCGGTTCGGCTACCGGCACTTCATGGACCTCACCGCGGTCTTCACCGCTGCCCCCGAGTTCACTGTGCTGTCGGGCCGCGCTGAGATCGGCACCACAGATCCCGTGCTGCTCACGGACGAGGTTGTCGGCCCTCGCCGACTTCTGCTCGCCGGGCGTAGCTGGCAGGTGACGTACATCGACTGGTCGCGCCGCCGCTGCTTCGTCGAGCCCGTGGAAAGTGGCGGGCGGGCTCGGTGGGGAGGTGTCGGCCTGACCCGTACCTCGTCGTACGAGCTGGCACGGGCGGCCCGCGACATCCTGCTCGGCGCGACCCCTCCGGTCAGGCTCACCCGCCGTGCCGAAAGTGCCCTCGCTCGCGTGCGCGACGAGAGCGCCGAGTTCGTGTACCGCGACGGCACCGTCATCATGCGGGGAGGCCGCGACACGAATGTGCGGTGGTGGACATGGGCCGGCTATCGCACCAATGCCACTCTGGCCGCCACCCTCTCCACCATCGCCGATCCGCTTCAGCGCCCCACTGACACCTACGTGCGGCTGCGTGAGGACATCACGCGTCAGGACTGGAAGCGAGCAACTGCGGAAGCCGTCGACCACCTGTGCCTCCCGGCGGTGGACCCCCGTGCGCTGGCCGGACTGAAGTTCAATGCGGCCCTCCCACCGCGTCTGGCCGAAGCAACACTCGCGGCCCGGTTGGCCGACCTGGACGGTGCAGCCGCTTCGCTCCGCGAGGCCGTGAGATTCACTGATCGTTAACTCACGGAGTCCAAGACCAGGCCCGGCGGCACGTGCGATGGCGAGCAGGCTCGGGCTCCCGAGCAGCAGCTGTAGGCCGACCCCCGGCGCCTCACTTGATCTGCATAAGATGGCTTCGCCGTTGATCTCGGCGTCGGCGGCACGCAGGAACGCCCTGCCGAGGATCGCTCAGAGCGCTTCGTCCTCGAGAGGCGGAAAACCTTGCCATCGCCCTTGTGGATTGCCGAGACGATGCGCCGGTAATAGTCGTCCGGTTCCTCGGAGGCCACGGCGAATCGAGTAATTGACGAAGGGTTACTCACTCACCTGCTTGATCCCAGCGGGAACGAGGCTGCACAGCATGGCCCGAGTCTCGGGGTCGGTTGAGTACAGGATCGTTCCGGCCAGTCCCCGCGTAAGTAGCACTTTGTAAGTGTTTCGTATGAGGCGGTCGAAATCTTCTGGTGCAGCCTTTTTCACTGTGTGATCCTTGCTCCCTCCGCGGACAGCACGCCACCCATTTCCGCGCCACACCAGGTCGGGACCGAAGATCACTCCGTTCCAGGCGTATTCGAATCCCTGGGCCGTATAAATGCACCCGATCTGCTCAAATCCTGACGGATCAGTGGCCCACAGAGATGATACGGGCGCCCCACCTACCGCTCGTTCACCTCTGAGGTTCCAGGGCCTGCGCCATGCCCCAATGACTACGTCGTCGACCAAGCTGCCGTCAATTCGCGGATCGCTCCACTGCCAGCAGAATCCCGCCGTCATGCGAGAAGTGTAGCCAGATTCTTGTCGACTACGGAGATAGCTCTCCATGGTTTGAGGCGATTCAGCGACGAGCAACTCGAAATCTTCTTCAGACTGCCATTGAATCGGGCCACCGGGTTCAAGGCCGAGGAGACGGAGGACCCAGTGTTCGTAGGCACGGCTCCCGCCGCACCGGAACTGGCTGTTGAGATCGACATGGCGAACAATGCACCCACGGGCGTGAGCCGCCTCGTCAATGGTCTTGACACTTCCCATCTCCCCTGGCCTCACGACCTGATGCTCATCGAGGAGGAAGACGGGGACCCTGGCTGCGTCGATGAGTTCCTCCACTTGACTTCGACCGCTCCGATGCCCGGCGTACGCGCCCTGCCCTGACGACCGCTGACGAATGCGATGGGCTTCGTCGCAGATCAAGACGTCCAGCCCGTTTCGTTCGGCATTCGCGAAGTCGAAGAAATAACGGAAGAGCTTTGGAATGCGGCCGTTCCTGACGCCGATGACGTGCCGGAGAGTGGTGGTGAAGGACTTGGATCCGGTTGCGTGGACAACACTTCGCCCATTCCTCCCAAGGTGTCCCATGAGGTGCAGCGCGATGACGCTCTTACCCGAACCAGGACCCCCGGATATCACTATGACTTCCTTTTGGTCCGACTGTCGCGAAAGGTCTGCAGCCCGCTTCACTAAACGAGCCGCTACCTCTTGCTCATCCATCAGGAGGAACGCATCGCCGTCGATTATCTCGGCAGCGGCGGCACGCATTAATTGACGGCCAGGAGCCTGGGGGCTGGCCAGAAGGGAATCACCCTCGGGAGAGCCATCCAGGGCAGAAAGTCGGGCCTGCAGATACTTGATTAGTTCGCCGCGGGATGTATCCGTGAAGAGTTGCGCCCTCGCGTCGGGATATCTTAATAGTTCGCTGACATTGCGATCGACTGCGTAGTGCAGATAGGCCACGCCCGCGACGGCGTCCTCCTGATCACTCAGCACATTCGTGAAGTCCTGCAGGTAGTCGCAGTAGCGACGTACCTGGGCCACGGGATGCAGAACCGGTCGATTGCCCATTCTCGCCACTAAACATAAATTGTCAGTATTGGGAACAAGGCGCGCTTCGCTCCACTGCTTGAGCTCGACGATGACGTAGGACGGTCTGCCCGTCGTGGGGTGGGAGCCGGCGAGTATAACGTCTGCGCGCAGGCTGGTAAGGGGTAATCGGTGCTCGATCAGCACCTCGATGTCATCAAGCCCCGCGTCACGCAGAACCTCTGCCAAGGCCGGGAGGCTGTTCTCCCACGAGTGGCGTTCACTGGGCGACGGGTCCTGGGAGAGTACGGAGCGGTACTTCTGGGCGAGCCGCTCGAAGAACCCTCCGTCACTGCACTGGTCGAACAGGGCACGTGCGGACATGCGAAGAAGAGGCACGGACCATCTCCATGAGGGCGGTGAACTCGAAGGCAAGGGGCTGGCGGAGGCTCCCGGAACCTGTGCGGTGCATCGGTGCAGTCAGGCGAGCGGCAGTCGGTACTCGAAGCTCCGCGGCCTCAGGTCCTCCTCAGCCGGCGCCCAGTCATGGAGGTGCAGCACCCTGCCGCCACTCGCTGCGTAGTTGTCGGTCCGAAAGTCCACCTTGATGTCGCTGACCACAAACAGGTCAACGGTGTTCTGCGGGTCCCGAGCATGCTCGACCTCGTTGATCGTCAGGTCGACGCTTGTGGCCGCTCCCGTTGTCCCCTTCACCTCAACGCGGCGCTCTTCCCTGCCACGAGTGCAGTGGAGGTCGTACGGCTTGCCCAGGCGTTCGACTGTCCAGCCCTCTCCCTCGTAGTGAGCGACTGCCATGTCCTCCGCGTGCAGTTCGATGGCCTTGCGCTTCTTGGGGTCGGAGACGAAGCCAGCTCCACTGGAGGGCCGCTTCGGTGGCTTGGGCGGCTTCACCTGCTCCTCGGTGAAGCCGGGGGTGCGGTTCAGGGCCACCGTCTGCTGTTCGGACCAGTTCGTCGGGATCCCGGCCGCATCGAGCAATGGCTGCGGATCCATGTCGACAAGCATGCCTATGCCTTGTTGAGTCCCTGAAATACGTATGGCGTCACTGGCAGCCGTTCCAAGCGGCCCGTCCTCATCGAGACTGACCTCGTGAAGAACAGCCAACGGCTCGATGCCGAAGCGGACCGGGTACTTGATGGCGTTCTCGGCTTCCTCGTCCGGCCAGTGAGGAGCTTCTGCCTCGTAGAAGTTCTCACGTAGTTCGAACAGGTACAGAGTGATCCTCTTGGTACTCCAGAGGTCGAGTTTTACGCGGGGCCCCACTCCCGTGCCCAACACTGCGAAACGTGGGCGCGCGGACCGGTACTCGGTCCTCCACCGAGGGAATCCCCACGACCGGGTTTCGATCCCGTACTGCAGGTTGCGCTGGGTTTCGGGCGATTGGCCAACGTGGACCATCACGAAGGAGGCTGTCCGCGGCGGACGGCGGAGCGAGGCAGGAAGGTCGTCCATGCGGCTGTCCTCATGCCTCGACAAGTGCCTTCCTCCGTGACCGCCCGCCTCTGCGTCGATCCCATCGATCGGCTGAATTCCATGACCAGTCCGCATGACGATCATATTTTCATATAACTAAGGCCATCGGAGGGCGACTTGGCA
>NZ_JBFBJL010000082.1:0-37824 GCF_040686075.1 Streptomyces sp. NPDC086519 | reverse complement strand
GTTGCCCGCGGGCAACGCGATCACCGTGCGCCGGGCCGACACCGACGACCTGGAGGCGGCGAAGGCGATGCACGAGCGCTGCTCGGCGCGGACGCTCGGGCTGCGCTACCACGGCCCGGTCGGGGACGCGGACCGTTACCTGAACCACCTGCTCAGCCCGCGGTTCGGCCGGACGCTGGCCGTGCAGAGCGCGTCGGGCCGGATCATCGGCCTCGGGCACCTGCTGTGGGACGGCGACGAGACGGAGGTGGCGCTGCTCGTCGAGGACGGCTGGCAGCGGCGCGGCATCGGCGGGGAGCTGCTGTCCCGGCTGGTGGGGATGGCCGTGGAGGCTGGTTGCGAGAGCGTGTACGCGGTGACGCAGGCGTCCAACACCGGGATGGTGGCGGCGATGCGGGGACTGGGGTTGCCGCTCGACTATCAGATCGAGGAGGGGACGCTGGTCATCACGGCCCGGCTGGAAGGGGTTCCGGCGGAGCCGGGCGACGCCGTGACCGCCGCGGGGTGGCTTTCCGGTGCCGGTGAGCCGGGGAGGGCCGAAGCGCCGTGAGCGTCATGGCCGTTCGGTGACCGCGGGTGCGCGGGGGCTGGTCGCGCCCACGCGGCGGCAGCCGCATGTCAGACACAGCCCCGCGCACCTGAAGGGGCGCTAGCTAGGACACCCCCAGTGCCCGGTCCAGGTCGGACCAGAGATCCTCGGCGTCCTCCAGGCCCACCGACAGGCGCAGCAACCGGTCGTTCACGCCGGCGCCGTGGCGGTCGTCCTCGGGGACGACGCGGTGGCTGATGGAGGCCGGGTGCTGGATGAGGGTGTCGACGCTGCCGAGGCTGACGGCGGGGGTGATCAGGCGGACTCGGGAGACGACCCCGTGCGGGTCGTCGAGCACCTCGAAGGCGATCATCGCGCCGCCCAGGCGCGGGTAGTGGACGCGGGCGACGCGCGGGTCCGCGGTGAGCCGGCGGGCCAGTTCGGCGGCGGTCGCGGAGGCGGCGCGGACCCGTACCGGGAGCGTGGACAGACCGCGCAGCAGCAGGTAGCCGGCGAGCGGGTGCAGGACCCCGCCGGTCGCGAACCGTATCTTGCGGAGCTGCCCGGCGAACTCCTCGTCGCAGGCGACCACCCCGGCCAGCACGTCGCCGTGGCCGCCTAGGTACTTGGTGGCGCTGTGCAGCACCAGCCGTGCGCCGAGTTCGGCGGGGCGTTGCAGCACGGGGGTGGCGAAGGTGTTGTCCGCGAGGAGCGGCACCGTGCCGCAGGCGTGGGCGACGGCCCGCAGGTCCAGTTCGGCGAGGGTCGGGTTGGCCGGGGACTCGACCAGCACCAGGCCGGTGTCGGGGCGCAGCGCGTCGGTGATGCCGGCCGGGTCGGTCCAGGTGACCTCGGTGCCGAGGAGTCCGGCGGTGAGGAGATGGTCGCTGCAGCCGTACAGGGGCCGTACGGCGACGACGTGGCGCAGGCCGGTCGTGGCGCGGGCGAGCAGGACGGCGGACAGCGCGGCCATGCCGCTGGCGAAGGCGACCGCGGACTCGGTGCCCTCCAGCCGGGCCAGGGCGGTCTCGAAGCGGGCGACCGTCGGATTGCCGAGGCGTCCGTAGACCGGCGGTCCCACCGGGTCCGCGCCGTCGGCGGCGAAGGCGTCGATGCGGGCGGCCTCGGCGCGGCTGTCGTAGGACGGGTAGGTGGTGGACAGGTCGATCGGCGGGGCGTGCAGGCCCTGGCGGGCGAGGTCGTCGCGGCCGGCGTGCACGGCCTCGGTGGCCAGGGCGCGCCGCGCGCGGGAGGCATGGCCGCGGACGGGCGCCGGGTCGTCGTAGATGCTCGCTGAGTCCATGGCCGCAGGGTGAACACCCGACGGAGGGCGTGGGGAAATCCCCGTGTTACGTTCGGCGCATGACCGATTCTGTCGTACTGGATCCGGTCGATCTGCATCTGCTGCGGCTGCTTCAGAACGACGCCCGGACCACCTACCGCGATCTCGCCGCCCAGGTGGGCGTGGCGCCGTCGACCTGTCTGGACCGGGTCACCCGGCTGCGCCGCTCGGGGGTGATTCTCGGACACCGCCTCGAACTCGATCCGGCCAAGCTCGGGCGGGGTCTGGAGGCGCTGCTGTCGGTGCAGGTCAGGCCGCACCGGCGGGAGTTGGTGGGACCGTTCGTGGAGCGGATCCGGGCACTGCCGGAGTCGCGGACGGTGTTCCATCTGACCGGTCCCGACGACTACCTCGTGCATGTGGCCGTGGCGGACATGGCGGACCTGCAGCGGCTGGTCCTGGACGAGTTCACGGCCCGTCGGGAAGTGGCCCGGGTGGAGACCCGGCTGATCTTCCAGCAGTGGGAGTGCGGGCCGCTGCTTCCGCCGGTGCCGCCGGCACAATCCCCGTGACGCGCGGTGGTCCGTCGTACGAGGATGGACCGCATGTCACAGACCAACACCCCGCTGCCCCGTCAGGTCGCCGACACCTTCGTCGACGAGCTCATCGCCCTCGACCCGATCACCGGTACCTTCCTCGGCGACAAGGAGAGTTCGAGCCGGCTGCCGGACACCTCGCCGGCCGGCGCGGAGGCGCTGGCCCGGCTCCAGCGCGACACCCTCGCCAAGCTCGACGAGGCCGAGCGGCAGCCCGGTGCCGACCGTGACATCGAGCGCCGCTGCGCGCGCCTGCTGCGTGAGCGGCTCAACGCCTCCCTCGCCGTGCACGAGGCGGACGAGAGCCTGCGTTCGGTCAGCAACCTGAGCTCGGCCGCGCACGCGGTGCGCCAGGTGTTCACGGTGACGCCCACCGCCACCGAGGAGGACTGGACGGCCGTCGCCGAACGGCTGCGCGCGGTGCCGGCCGCGCTGGAGGGCTACCGGCAGTCGCTCGAACTGGGCCTGGACCGGAAGCTGCCCGCCGGTCCGCGGGCCACCGCGACCTTCGTCCGCCAGCTCGGCGAGTGGGCCGACACGGGCGACGGCAAGGGCTGGTTCGAGCAGTTCGCGGCGTCCGGGCCCGAGTCGCTGCGGGCCGAGCTGGACGCGGCGGCCCGCTCGGCCACCGAGGCCGTGGTGGCGCTGCGCGACTGGATGCGGGACGTGTACGCGCCCGCGGTCGAGGGCGCGCCGGACGTGGTGGGCCGGGAGCGGTACGCGCGCTGGGTGCGCTACTTCAACGGCACCGACCTCGATCTGGACGAGGCGTACGCGTACGGCTGGTCCGAGTACCACCGGCTGCTCGCCGAGATGAAGGCCGAGGCCGAGAAGATCCTGCCCGGCGCGGCCACCCCGTGGGTGGCGCTGGCGCACCTGGACGAGCAGGGCACCCACATCGAGGGCGTCGACGAGGTGCGCGGCTGGCTGCAGTCGGTGATGGACGAGGCCATCGAGAAGCTGGACGGCACCCACTTCGACCTGGCCGAGCGGGTGCGCCGGGTGGAGTCCCGGATCGCTCCGCCCGGTAGCGCGGCGGCGCCCTACTACACGCCGCCGTCGGACGACTTCTCGCGCCCGGGCATCACCTGGCTGCCGACCATGGGCCAGACCCGGTTCCCGGTCTACGACCTCGTCTCGACCTGGTACCACGAGGGCGTGCCCGGCCACCACCTCCAGCTGGCGCAGTGGAAGCACATCGCCGAGAACCTCTCCCGCTACCAGGCCAGCGTGGGCATGGTCAGCGCGAACGCCGAGGGCTGGGCGCTGTACGCGGAGCGGCTGATGGACGAGCTGGGCTTCCTCACCGACCCGGAGCGGCGCCTCGGCTACCTGGACGCGCAGATGATGCGGGCCGCGCGGGTCATCATCGACATCGGCATGCACCTGGAGCTGACGATCCCCGACGACTCCCCCTTCCACCCCGGGGAGCGCTGGACGCCCGCGCTGGCGCAGGAGTTCTTCGGCGCGCACAGCAGCCGGCCCGCGGACTTCGTGGAGAGCGAGCTGACCCGCTACCTGTCGATGCCGGGGCAGGCCATCGGCTACAAGCTGGGCGAGCGGGCCTGGCTGCTGGGCCGGGAGAAGGCCCGGGAGCGGCAGGGCGCCGGCTTCGACCTCAAGTCCTGGCACATGGCGGCCCTGTCCCAGGGTTCGCTGGGCCTGGACGACCTGGTGGACGAGCTGTCGCGGCTCTGACGCCACGGGTCCGCGCCCGACGTCGCGGTCCTGCGCCGGTCTGCCGTTCGGGGGTGCTCCGGTGGCGGCGGCCGGTGGCAGGGGGCTTGCTGGTGCCGGGGGGGCCACCGGCGACAGGAAGCGAACCGCGCATGCAGACCTCCACGCCCCGGCGGCAGCCGCTGGAGACGCCCCGCGCCGCCGGTGCGGCCGGGATCGTCTTCGCGCTGCTGCTGGCGGCCGCCATCGTGCTGATCCGGCTGAGCATCCCGCAGGGCGCCGACGCGGGCACCGCACAGCAGCCGGGTCCGGCCCAGCTCAGCGCCCTGCACACCGCCCTCCTGCTGGTGCCGTTCGCCGGCATCTTCTTCCTGTGGTTCGTCGGCGCCGTCCGCTCGCATGTCGGCGACGCCGAGGACCGGTTCATGGCCACCGTGTTCCTCGGCAGCGGCCTGGTCTTCACGGCCACGATGTTCGGCGCCGCCGCGGCGGCCGCGGCCGTGCTCGGCACCGGGTATCCGGCGGGTACCCCGACATCCCGGCCCACCTGGGACTTCGGCCGGCACCTCGCGTACACGCTGATGACCGGGTACGCGATGCGGATGGCGGCCGTCTTCGTCTGCTCCGCCTCGGTGATGGGGCACCGCCTGGGCGTGCTGCCGCGATGGCTCACGCTGCTGGGCTTCCTCACCACCCTGGCCCTGCTGTTCCTGTCGTCCACCGTGCCCTGGGCCGAACTGGTGTTCCCGGCCTGGTCGCTGCTGCTCAGCGCGTACATCGTCGGGGCGGGCTTCCGCCGCTCCGCCGCGGCCCCGGCCGGGCCGGCCCCCTGACGGCTCACCCGATCGGCGGGCCACGGCGCGCCGCGGCCGGGCCGGGCTCCCATGCTGGCGTGCGGGGAGTTCTTCGCCGTCCGGGTGTGGAACGACGGACCGCGGTACGCACCGGACCTGGCCACCGGAAGGGCGGAGCCATGATGCGCCTTGTCGTCGACCTCAACAGATGCCAGGGGTACGCGCAGTGCGCGTTCCTCGCGCCCGACGTCTTCGCCATGCACGGCGAGGAGGCGCTCGTCTACGACCCGCGGGCCGAGCAGGAGCAGCGGGAGCGGGTGGCGCGCGCCGTCGCCGCCTGCCCGGTGCAGGCGATCACCGCCGACGGACTGGACGGACACCAGGGAGGCTCCTCCGATGCCGCCCACTGACTATCTCGACTGGCTGCGGCGCGAGGGCCGGATCGTGATCGTGGGTGCCTCCCTGGCCGGACTGCGGGGTGCCGAGACGCTGCGTGCCGAGGGGTTCGGCGGCGAACTCACCATGATCGGCGACGAGCCGTACGAGCCCTACGACCGGCCGCCGCTGTCCAAGGCGGTGCTGCTCGGCAGGGCGGCCCCGCACCACACGGAGCTGCCGCACCGCCGCGAGATCGACGCGAAGTGGCGGCTCGGTGTCGCGGCCACCGGTCTCGACACCGAGGCCAAGCGGGTCCGGCTGGCCGACGGCGACGAGGTCGAGTACGACCGGCTGCTGATCGCGACCGGGGTGCGGGCCCGGCCCTGGCCCAAGGAGGAGGAGGCCCGGCTGGAGGGCGTGTTCACGCTGCGCACCCGGGACGACGCGGCCGCGCTGCTGCGCCGGCTGAAGGCCGGGCCGCGCCGGGTGTTCGTGATCGGCGCCGGGTTCACCGGGTCGGAGATCGCCTCGGCCTGCCGGGAACAGGGGATCGCGGTCACCGTGGCGGAACGCGCGGGCGCGCCGCTGGTGGGCGCCCTCGGCGGGGTGATCGGCGCGGTCGCGGCCGACATGCACCGCGAGAACGGGGTGGATCTGCGCACCGGGGTCACGGTCACGGCGCTGGAGGGCGATCCGGTCGGGCGGGTACGGGCGGTCCATCTGTCCGACGAGAGCATCGTCGAGGCGGACGTGGTGATCGTCTCGCTCGGCGCGACCCGCAACACCGACTGGCTCGCCGGTTCCGGTCTCGGCGCGGGTCCCCGGGGCATCGCCTGCGACGCGGGCTGCCGTGCCTTCGACTTCCGGGGCATCGTCACCGACGACATCTTCGTCGCCGGCGATGTCGCACGGTCCCCGCACGCGCTGTTCGGCTACCAGTTCCTGTCCCTGGAGCACTGGGGGAACGCGGTCGCCCAGGCCGAGACCGCCGCGCACAACATGATCAGCCCGAGCGCCGAGCGGAGGCCGCACCTGTGGGTGCCGGCGTTCTGGTCGTCGCAGTTCGGCGTGAACATCAAGTCGGTCGGGGTGCCGCCGATGGCCGAGCAGATCATGATCACGCAGGGTTCGCCGGCCGAACGCCGGTTCGTCGGGGTCTACGGCCACCAGGGCCGGACGATCGCCGCGGTGAGCTTCGACAACACCCGGTGGCTGGAGTTCTACCAACGGCAGATCGAGAAGGGCGGGCCGTTCCCGGTGGAGTTCCCGACCGTGGACCGCCGTCCCGAGGGGCGGGTGCCGGTCGACGCCGACTTCCCGGACCCGGCGCTGCCGACGCACGGCCCCATGGTGACCCTGAGCGGCCACTCGCCGACCGACCAGCAGCTGGTCTTCCACCCCGCCCACCACTGACCGCGACCCGGCCTCGACGCTCCAAGGAACTGTCATGACGCAGACCTCGATGGTGCGGCAGATCACCGACTTCGCGAACCGCGCCGACCCGTACCCGCTGTACGAGGAACTCCGCAGGACGCCGGTGCTGCACGAGGAGGAGGACGGCCCCTACCTCATCAGCACCTACCACGACATCAAGGCCCTGCTCCATGATCCGCGGATCAGCTCCGACGCCGCCAACCTGGCCGCGCTCGGGGAGGACGAGCTGTCCGGTCCGGAGGCGACGGGGCTGCCTCCGAGCTTCATCCGGCTCGACCCGCCGGAGCACGACCGGCTGCGCCGGATCGCCAACAGCTCGTTCGGGCCGCCGCACCGGCCGCACCGGGTCGACGACATGGCGGGCCAGCTGGAGGAGATCGTGACCGGGCTGATCGACGGTCTCGGGGACGCGCGGGAGATCGACCTGGTCGACCAGTTCGCCTACCCGTTCCCGGTCACCGTCATCTGCCGGCTGCTCGGCGTGCCGCGCGAGGACGAGCCGCGATTCCGGTCCTGGGTCGACCCGATCGTCGCCGGTCTGGACCCCGACACCCGTACCACCGCCGGCTCCCAGAAGGCCGCGCAGGAGGCCCGGCTACAGCTCGGCATGTACCTCAACGGGCTGGTGGAGCAGCGCGCCAGGGAGACCCGCGACGACATGCTGTCGGACCTGGTGCACAGTCACGGTCCGGACGGCGCCATGACGACGACGGAGGTGCTCACCACCTCGGTACTGCTGCTCATCGCCGGTCACGAGACGACGGTCAACCTCATCACCAACGGCATGCTGACGCTGCTGCGGCATCCCGGGATCCTGGAGCGGCTGCGCGACGACCCCGGGCTGTCGGTGCGGATCGTTGAGGAGCTGCTGCGCTACGAGCCGCCGGTCCAGTTGCTGCCGCAGCGCACCTGCATCGCCGACATCGAGGTGCACGGGGTGACCATCCCCAAGGGGTCGCGCATCTGGCTGGTGCTGGGCGCGGGCAACCGGGACCCGCACCGGTTCACGGATCCCGACCGCTTCGACCCGGACCGCCGGGACATCCAGCATCTCGGCTTCGGCAGCGGCATCCACAGCTGCTTCGGCGCCCCGCTGGCCCGTCTGGAGACCCAGATCGCGCTGTCCGAGCTGGCCCGCCGGCTCGACAGCCCCCGGCTGGTGGAGGACCCGCCGCCGTACCGGCAGAACGCGGTGCTGCGCGGCCCACGTCACCTCGACATCGCGATCGACGGGGTGAGATGACGGCCTGTCAGGACGAGAGTCGGCGCAACTGCACCAGGCCCAGCCAGGTTTCCGGTCCGGGTCTGGTGTAGGCGGCGCGCACCGCGTAGGTGCCGGGCTCCAGCGGCACGCGCAGATGGTCTCCGCCCTCGGCCTCGCCGCCCGGCCAGGCGGAGTCGAACAGGACGACGGGGCCGGGGACCCGCCAGCGGATCTCGTTCTCCCAGACGGCGCCGTCGAGGGCGGCGGGCACCTGTGCGAGGAGTTCCTCTTCCGAGTTGGCGGCCGACCACCGGACGAAGGTGCCGTGGTCCGGCAGGAAGGACGTCGAGGCGGGTTCGTCACCGAGGACCAGGGCGGCACTGTCCCCGACCGGAAGCAGTCCGACGTAGCCGTCGACCTCGCAGGCCCGGTCGTAGTCGGTGGCCAGTTCCTCGCTGTCGGCGCCGGCCCAGAACGGCAGGACCGTCTCCGGGACCGCGACGAGCGGGCCGCCGCCCGACTCCACCCACTCCACCGCGCCGGGATCCGCATATCGAGTCATGGGGCGAACTTACACGTACAGCGACGGCACGGGTTCGCCTCCGGGAATCAGCAACCGCAGTCGCCGCCCTCGCGGGGTGCGGTCAGCGGGTCCGCCGCCCGGCGCTCACGCCCCTGCCAGGTCTCGGACTCGAAGCCCTCACGCGCCCAGTACTCGAATCCGCCGAGCATCTCCTTGACCTGGTAACCCAGTTCGGCGAGCGCGAGGGCGGCACGGGTCGCGCCGTTGCAGCCGGGACCCCAGCAGTACGTCACCACGGGCACGGTCGGGTCGAGGAGTCCGGCCGCCTGCTCGGGGATCAGCGCGGTGGGCAGGTGGACGGCGCCGGGTATGTGGCCCTGGTCCCAGGCTTCGGTGGAGCGGGAGTCCAGGACGACGAAGCCCGGGTCGCCGTCGGCGGCCAGGGCGGCGGCCACGTCGGAGACGTCGGCGTGGAAGGCGAGGCTCGCCCGGAAGTGGGCGGCGGCCTCGGCGGGGGTGGCGGGGGCGACGCGCAGGACGGGGTTGACGGTGCCGGCAGTCATGTGGGGCCTTTCGTTCGCCGCGAGTGGGGCGGATCTCCGTGCCCGGAAATCTACGGCCGGTGATCCCCCCTCCTGAAGGCGCGATCCCCGGCCCTGCCCTTGTCCGGCCGGGGATTCCCTGTTATCCCTCCCCCATGACCGAGTTTTCCCCGGACGCCACGGACCGCCGCATCCTCGACGTCCTCCAGCGCGAGGGCCGGGCCAGCTTCGCCGAACTGGCGCGGGCCGTGGCGATGTCGCCGAGCGCGGTGACCGAGCGGGTGCGCCGGCTCGAGGAGGCGGGCGTGATCCAGGGGTACGCGGCGGTGGTGGACCCGGAGCGCCTCGGCCTGCCGATTCTCGCGTTCGTCCGGCTGCGTTACCCGAACGGCAACTACAAGCCCTTCCACGACCTGGTCGCCGCCACCCCCGAGATCCTGGAGGCGCACCACGTCACGGGCGACGACTGCTTCGTCATCAAGGTCACCGCCCGCTCGATGCGCCACCTGGAGGAGATCTCCGGGAGGATCGGCGCCCTGGGTTCGGTCACGACGAGCGTCGTCTACTCCTCGCCACTCCCCCGCCGGGCCGTCGGCACCCGGATTCGCTAGACCCCGCGCAGCCGCAACGCCGAGCCCGATCTCTCCTTGACCACCTCCAGTTGGGCGTGGATGCGGCGGCGCAGGTCGGGGACATGGCTGACGATGCCGACGCTGCGGTCGCGTTCGCGCAGGGAGTCGAGGACGTCGAGGACCTCGTCCAGGGTCTGGTCGTCGAGGCTGCCGAAGCCCTCGTCGATGAAGAGGGTGTCGAGGCGGACGCCGCCCGCCTCGTCGGTGACGACGTCCGCGAGGCCGAGGGCGAGCGCGAGGGAGGCGAAGAAGGTCTCGCCGCCGGAGAGGGTGGCGGTGTCCCGTTCGCGTCCGGTCCAGGCGTCGACGACGTGCAGGCCGAGGCCGCTGCGGCCGCGTCCGGTGCGGTCGTCGGAGTGGACCAGGGTGTAGCGGCCGGACGACATGCGCCGCAGGCGTACCGTCGCGGCGGCGGCGACCTGTTCCAGGCGGGCGGCCAGGACGTACGACTCCAGGCGCATCCTGCGCTCGTTGTCGGCGGAGGTGCCGGCGGTGAGCCCGGCCAGCCGGGCCACCCGGTCGTACTCCTCACGCAGCGGGGCCAGTCGGCGTACGCCCGCGGTGGCGCGGGCCGACAGCCGGTCGAGTTCGGCGCAGCAGCGGGCGGCCCGGTCGCGGGCGGAGGCGGCGTCGCGCAGCCGCTGGGCGGCCAGGGCGGCGGTGCGCTCCGCCGCGTCGAGGTCGGCGGGCGGCTGCTGGGCGGCGGCCGCGGTGTCGGCCTCCGCCAGTACGGCACGCACCGCGGCCTCCTCGGACTGCCACTCGTCCAGGCGCTGTTGGAGTCCGCGGTGGGCGGTGTCGTCGAGCAGGGCGGCGGCCGCGGCCTGCGGGGTGTCGAAACCGGCCCGGTAGGCGGCGTCGGCGAGCCGGGCGTCGGTGTCCTTCAGGTGCCGGGCGGTGTCCTCTGCGGCGCGCGCGGTGTCGGCGGCGTCGGTGAGCAGCACCACCTGCCGCTCCAGCTCCGCGGCCCGCGCGGACACGCTGGCGGCGCTCCCCCGGGCCTGGGCCAACTCCGCTTCCAGTGCGGTCTGTTCCGCGTCGAGGCCGTCGCGGCGGGTCAGCCGTGCGGCGGCCCGGACCTCGGCCTGCTGCCGCTCGGCCAGCCGCCGTTCGCGCTCCTGCTCGGCGAGCCGCAACTCCTCGTGCGCCGCGTGCAGAGCGGAACCGGCCCGCCGGGCGTGGGCGTACTCCCGCTCCAGCTCGTCGGCCTGGGAGGCCAGTTGCGCGGTCGGCAGGTCGCCCGCCTCGGCGGTGGCGGCGGCCAGTGCCTCGCGTACGGTGCCGAGCCGCCGTTCGTCCCGGGCGCGCTCGGCCTCGGCGCGTTGCAGGGCGGCGAGCGCGCGCTCCTCGGCCTCGCGGTCGACGTGACCCGCGAACTTCTCGGCCGGCGCCGGGTGTTCGGTGGCGCCGCAGACGGCGCACGGCTCCCCCTCGGTGAGTTCCGCGGCCAGCTCGGCGGCGATGCCGTTCAGCCGCTGTTCCTTGAGGTCGAGCCAGTGCGTGCGCGCCTCGACGGCCTGCCGCGCGGAGGCGAGGGCCGTGCGCTGGGCCTCGTCGGTGTCCCGGCCCAGTTCGTCCCGCAACCGCGCCGCCGCCAGCCGCCGGCGGGCGGGCTCGCGCTGTACGGCGAGCTGCTCGGCCCGGGTCGCGGCCTCCTGGGCGGAGTCGACACGGGACTGCAGCCCGGCACGCGTGGCGTCCCAGTCGGCGAGCCAGCTCTCGGCTTCGCGCCGGACGTCGTCGTCATCACGTTCCTGCCGGTCAAGACGGCCGCGCTCGTCGAGCACGTCGGCGAGCCGTCGCTCGGCCCGGCGCGCGGACTCCAGGCCGCCCAGTTCCTCGGCGGCCCGGCGGGCGGCGGAGGCGAGCCCTGCCGCACCGGCTCCCGCGAGGCTCTCCGGCAGCAGCACACGGGCGCGCGCCTCGGCGGCGGCCGCTGCACGGTGCCCCGTCTCGGCGGCCTCCCGCAGCTCCAGCGCCGGCGCCACCGCCTCCGCCTTCCGTGCCCGCTCCATCCGCGCCTGCGCCGCCCGGTGGTCCCCGGCCCGTTCCTCCAGCCGTACGGCCCGCTGCCGCGCCTGGGCGAACCGGGCCTGCAATCGCGCCAGTTCGCGTGCGTCGGCCAGCGCTCGGTCGGCCGCGAACTGGGCCGACTCGGCGGCGGTGAGCCGGCAGTGGGCGACGGTGAGGCGCTCCCGTGCGGTGCTGCGGGCCACGGCCGCGGCCGCGAGGACGGCCGCGGCCAGGCCGGGCTCGCCCGGGTCCAGGTCCGGCAGTTCCATCGCGTCGCCGGCTTCCTGCTGCATGCGGTGCGCGTCGGCCAGCAGCGCCGAGTCGCCGTCCCGGACCTGGGCCTCGGTGGTCCTGCGGCGCTCGGCGAGACGCTTCTCGACCTCGGCGAAGCGCTGGGTGTCGAAGAGCCGGCCGAGCAGCTGGCCGCGCGCGCCGGCGTCGGCGCGCAGGAACCGGGCGAAGTCGCCCTGGGGCAAGAGCACGACCTGGCAGAACTGCTCGCGGCTCATGCCGAGCAGTTGGCTGACCTCCTCGCCGATCTCCTGGTGGGAGCGGCTGAGGTCCTTCCAGGCGCCGGACGGCGCGTCGTACTCGCGCAGCCAGGTCTGGGCCTTGTCCAGGGTGGTGCCCGCGCCGCGCTTCTTGGGGCGCTCCCAGGGGGGCTGCCGGGTGATCTCCAGCCGGCGCCCGGCGACGGTGAGTTCGAGGCGGACCTCGGTGCGGGTGGCGGGGTCGGCGTGGTCGCTGCGCAGGGTGAGGCCCTGGCCGCTCTGGCGGGCGCCGGGGACGGCTCCGTAGAGGGCGTAGCAGACGGCGTCCAGGACGGAGGTCTTGCCGGCGCCGGTCGGGCCGTGCAGGAGGAAGAGCCCGGCGGCGGAGAGCGCGTCGAAGTCGACGCTCTGGGAGCCGCCGAAGGGGCCGAAGGCGGTGACGTCGAGCCGGTGGAGCCTCATGCGGCCACCTCCGTGGGGCGGCGCGGGTGTGGATGCGGACGCGGGTGCGCTGTCACCGGGGCGTGCACGTGGTCATGGCCGGTCACCGGGCCACCTCGCGTACCGCGCCGTCCGCGCGCACCGCGTCGAACGCATCGCTCAGGACGGCCAGTTCGCGTTCGTCGGGGCCCGCGCCGCGCACATGGACCACGAAGTCCTCGGCGATCTGCCGGTCGGTGCGGCCGGCCAGGCGGCGGGCGTAGGAGACGTCCGGGTCGTCCGGGGCCCGGTCGGGGGCGAAGACCAGGCTGAGGGTGTGCGGGAAGCGGCCGGTGAGGCGGGCCATGGGGTCGGCGGGACGGACCGGGTCGGTGAGGGTGGCCTCGACCCAGGCGTCCTCGTGGGGGGCGAGGGCGGGGTCGGCGAGGAGGTCGTCCAGGGTGCCGCGGAGACGGGCCAGCGGGCGCGGCACCGGGCAGTCGAGGCGCTCGGCGGTGACCGTGCCGTCGGCCGCGAGGTCGACGAGCCACATGCTCTTGCGGTGGCCGGCCTCGGAGAAGGAGTACGCCAGCGGGGAGCCGGAGTAGCGGACGCGGTCGGTGAGGGTCTGGCAGCCGTGCAGGTGGCCGAGGGCCACGTAGTCGACGCCGTCGAAGACGCCGGCGGGGACGGCGGCCACTCCGCCTACGGTGATGTCGCGTTCGCTGTCGCTGGGCTCGCCGCCGGTGACGAAGGCGTGGGCGAGGACGACGGAGCGGGTGCCGGGCGCGCGCGCGGCGAGGTCGGCGCGGACCCGGTCCATGGCGGCGGCCAGCACCGTCTCGTGCCCGGCCCGGTCGACCGCGAACTCGTCCTTCACCAGGGCGGGTTCGAGATACGGCAGCCCGTAGAACGCGACGTCCCCGAAGGCGTCGGAGAGCACCACCGGGGTGCCGCAGGCCGACGGCTCGGTGCGCAGGTGGATGCCGGCCCGGTCGATGAGACCGGCGCCGACGCCGAGGCGGCGGGCGGAGTCGTGGTTGCCGGAGATCATCACCGTGGGCACGCCGAGGCCGGCGAGCCGGTGCAGGGCGTCGTCGAAGAGTTCCACCGCGGCGAGCGGCGGCACCGCGCGGTCGTACACGTCTCCCGCCACCACCACGGCGTCGACGGCGTGCTCGCGCACGGTCGCCACGAGGTGGTCGATGTACTCGGCCTGGGCGTCGAGCATGTTCACGCGGTGGAACGCCCGGCCCAGATGCCAGTCGGAAGTGTGCAGGATTCTCACGAAACCACCCTGACCCGCACGCTTACCCCTATTGCACCTGTTCGGCCCGCACAAACCAGCACGGGTGCTCCCCCGTGCACGCCTGCCACGCTAACGCATGTCGTCCCCTGGTCCACCACTCACCTCAGATCACCCTGCATCCGGAAGCGGAGCGCACGGGCCCGCGCCGTCCCGCACACCGCGGGCCTCGCGGGGGTGGATCCCCGGGCGGCCTGTTCGTGGTGCTCGGCGCCTGCTCCCACTCCCCGGTAGCCGACGGCCGCCCCTCGGGGGCGAAGCTTCAACTTCGCCCACTCCCGCACCAGTTTTCGTCGCTCAGGCGAACCAATGGCGCAGCCGTTCGGTCATCATGCGTCAGACACAGAGACGCCGTCCCGGCGCCGCTCCCACCGGCCTACGGTCCGTGCATCGGACGGGACCGCCGAGAGCCGGTCCCGTCGCAACCGACATCCGAAGGGGAGGCGCCGTCATGGCGAGCGTGGAAGTGTCGATGAAGGAAATGATGACCTCGGTCGAGGGGGCCCTGGGAGCCGCGGTCGTCGACTACACCAGCGGCATGGCACTGGGAACCCTGGGCGGGAGCAAGGACCTCGATCTGACCATCGCCGCGGCCGGGAACACGGACGTCATCCGGGCCAAGGTGCGCACGATGGAACAACTGGGCCTCAAGAGCCGGATCGAGGACATCCTCATCACCCTCGAACGGCAGTACCACCTCATCCGTCTGATCACCGGCCGCAGCGGGAACGGGTTGTTCCTCTATCTGGTTCTCGACAAGGAGCGCTCGAATCTCGCCATGGCCCGCCACCAGCTCAAGCGGGTCGAGGAACAGCTTGAGGTCTAGCGGCGATCCGGCGTCCGGGGCTTTGTGCGCCCACGATGTGAAAACTTCTTCAAGTGACCACATCAGCATGATTCCAATTCGTGCCTGCGCACGGCCCCGGGCGGCAAGGATCGGCTGTGACGGGCCGATGCGGCGGTGTCGCAAGGCACCGCCGTACCCCGACATCCCCTCCGGACTCGACCCGGCAGAGAGCGAGCAGTCATGCAAGTCCCCCTCTACCAGGCCAAGGCGGACTTCTTCCGCATGCTCGGGCACCCCGTACGGATCAGGGTCCTGGAACTGCTCCAGCACGGGCCGGTCCCGGTACGAGACCTGCTCGCCGACATCGAGATCGAGCCGTCCAGCCTCTCGCAGCAGCTGGCCGTCCTGCGCCGATCCGGCATCGTGGTGTCCATCCGGGAGGGTTCCACCGTCAGCTACGCACTGGCCGGCGGCGACGTCGCCGACCTCCTGCGCGCGGCCCGCCGTATCCTCACCGAGCTGCTCAGCGGGCAGAACGTGCTCCTCGCCGAGCTACGGCAGGCCGACGCGTCCGCCTCGCCCCTGTCCGCCCACCACCGTGGCTGACCGGCACCGCCGCGGGAGTTCACCGGTCAGCGGTCACGACGGACGACGCCGGAGCCGAAGGGCCGTCCTGCCGCATCGATCGGCAGGGCGGACCCTCGCGCCGCTCCGGCCGCGAGTTCACGGCTGGCCGGGTGACTCGCGCAGGTCGAGTCCCATGGGGTTGTCCAGGGGAATGTCGCCCGCGCGCACCACGGCCCGGGTCAGCGGGCGCAGGAGCCGGGCGAGTTCGTCGGTCTCGCCGGGGGTCAGCGCGTCGTAGGCGGTGGCCGCCAGTTGGTCGGTTCGCTCCTCGATCCGGGCTTTGAGCTCCCGTCCGCGCCGGGACAGCCGGTCGTCCTCAAGGAGCCCTCTGTGTCGGAGGGTCTCGCGTCTCGATGTCCACTCCGCCTCGTCGAAGTCGCGTGCCGGCCCGTAGACATCGCGGGGGATCCCGTTCGCGGTCGCGTGGAGGACGTGCGCATCACGGCCGGTGATTCCGGCGGCGAGCAGAGCCGCGACGTGGCCGTCGCCGCGGTGTTCACGCAGAAGTGTCGCGGCCTGCCACAGTCGGGCAAGGGGCTCCTGAGGCACCGGCAGGGAGCGGTTGGCGGCGAACAGAGCCCGGCCTTCGAGGGGAGCCGACCGCGCGGCACGCGTGGCGAGCTCCGCCGCCCGGGCCACATCCGCGCCGTCGGCCGCGGGGCCGAGCGCCCGGCTGAGCGCGCGCACCGATCCTCGTACGCGCGCTTGGAGGGCCTCGTCGGGCGGAGCAAAGCTCCAGGCCGCCGGCAGGGCGCGGCTCACCCGCTCGTAGGCGAAGTTGTAGAACAGGGCGTGCACGACGTCGGCGCCGGCACCGCCCAGGGGAGCGGCCCGTCCGGCGAAGTAGCCCATCCAGAAACCGCGGTAGCCCACCGCCCGGAACTCTTCCAGCGGCTCCGGGGCGAAGTAGACCACGGCGTGGATCGGTTCGAGCAGCCGCCACAGCTCACGGGCGACGCCGCCCCGGGCCGGCATCGGTATCGGCACTGACATGGCACCGTTCTACGCCTCGATCGGCGGCCGAGTCGAGGCAGGGCCGGCCGGCCCGGGGCACCGGAAGGCCTACTCGCCGCCGTACGGGAGCGTCGTCCCCGGCAGGCTGTACTCGTCGCGGCGGCCGCACATCCCGAACCCGCCGAGCCGCGTGGGCGCGGTCTCGTACGCGGTCGCCTCGCCGAGGTACGACGGCTCACCGGCCAGCAGCGCGTCGAGCTGGGCACCGGTGCGCTCGGCGGCGGCCAGCGCCCCGGCCCGCCACAGCTCGCGCCAGCGCGGCACCTTCTCGCGCACCAGCCGGGCGGCGGCCCGCTGGAACTCCGTGTACGGGCCGTTGTCCCCGGCGACCAGCGCCTCGCGCAGGCCGAGGTAGCCCTCGACGGCGAGGTCCCGGCGCCTTCGGGCGGCCTGCTC
Source organism: Streptomyces sp. NPDC086519 (assembly GCF_040686075.1). NCBI lineage: Bacteria > Bacillati > Actinomycetota > Actinomycetes > Kitasatosporales > Streptomycetaceae > Streptomyces > Streptomyces sp. NPDC086519. The sequence continues at coordinate 21,179 of NZ_JBFBJL010000082.1, read as the reverse complement.
CACCTCGGCCCCCGTGCCGGAGGGCAGCGTCGCCAGGGCCGCGTACCGTTCGGGGTCGGCGAGGACGCCGGGCGGGAAGGTGAAGACCGCGTCCCCGGCCTCGGGCAGCCCGCTGTTCTGCATCAGCACGGTGACGCGCAGGTCGCCGCCCTGCACCATGCGGTGCACGGTGCCCGGGGTGAACCAGGCCACGGATCCGGGCTCCAGCGGGATGTCCCGGTAGCCGTCCGGGCTGAGCGTCTGCACGGCACCCCGGCCGCCGGTGACGACGTAGGCCTCCGTGCAGACCAGGTGCAGATGCGGACTGCCGCCGCAGACGCCGTCGGCGGCCTCCCACTCGTAGACGCTGAGGTGGGACAGGCCGATGGCACCGGGGAGGGGGTGGGGCAGGACGGTCCTGGGCGGGTTCACCACGGCAGGCCCCCCAGGTGCGCGGCGACACGGTCGGCGTCCCAGGCGCCGTCGGCGAAGACGAACCGGTAGCGGTAGGCGAAGGACTCGCCGGGCGGCAGGGCGAACTCGTCGAAGAACGCCCAGGAGAACGCGGCCGTGGGGATCGGCTCCGCGCGCACGAACCAGTGCGACGGGTGGATCGCCGTCCGCGCGTCGAGGTTCTCGGGCGCGTGGGCGAAGACGATCGTGGAGTGCCCGTCCACCTCGTCGTGCTCGGCGGTGCAGGCGAGCCAGGGGCCCTGGGTGCCCATCAGCTTCCCGGCTCCGGTGACGCCGTCCGGGCCGAACGCGGTGCCGCCGGTGAAATCACGGGGGCCGCGCCACTGCAGGCCGGTGTATCCGGCCATCTCACGGCCTTCGGTGGTGGGCGAACCGAAGGTCAGGGGCTCGGCACGGATGTTGGTGAGGTGGATCGACCAGTCGAGTGCCCAGGCACCGGCCCGCTCGTCGACGGAGTGCACGGTGAGCCCGCGCACCTCCCGCGCCCACTCCGCGCCGCCGTTCGCCACCCAGGTCAGCCGCTCGGTGAAGGAGAACCTGTCGTCCGCGACGGCGAACTCGGGGAAGCCGTCGTGCCGCATCGAGCCGACCCGCTCCGGCAGCACCTGGTAACCCCGGCCGTGGACATAGGAGTTGCCGCCCCAGAAGTTCTGCCCGGACAGATGGCTGGCCGTCATCTGGAGGCCTTTGTGCCAGCGGTGGTCGTTCGGCCGGTAGCCGGTGACGGTGCGGCCCGCGAGGGTGCGCACCGGGTGGGCGTACGGCTTGCGCGCCTCGTAGGCCTCGGGGTCGGGGCGGTAGACGTACCGCAGGATCTCGGTGCCGTCCGCTGCGGCGACCGCGATGTGCTCGCCGTGGACGTGGCTGACGCGGATGCTCATGCGCGCTCCTCGGTGGGGGCCCGGTGGGGGTCTCGCCGTGCATGGCGGCGTGGATCTCGTCGCGGAGAAAGCGCTTGCTCTCGGAGGGAACCCTAGATCCGGCGGAATGTCAGGACAACCCCCCGCGCAGCAACGGCGGAGAGAGGGCGGCCGTCGTTCTCGACCCCCGGGTGCCGGACGGCGGGGCGGGGGCGGTGGACTCGGCGCCCGCCCCGGTCCTGGTCCCGGTCGTCACGCGTCCCCGTACGCCTCGCTGCCCAGTTCGAGGGCCGCCGTGCCCGCCGTCGCGTCGGCGAGCCAGGCGCGGAAGGCGGCCACGTCGGCGTCCGGCAGGGCTATCTCGATGGTGACGGCCTCGCCGTAGCGGACGTCGCGGACCTCTCGGCCGGTGGCCCGCAGGTCGTTCTGGACCTTTCCGGCCCGCTGGTGGTCGACGGTCACCGTGGCCAGCCGGAAGCGGCGGCGGGTGCGGGTGCCGACGGCGTCGAGGGCCTCACCGACGGCACCGCCGTAGGCACGGATCAGCCCGCCGGCGCCGAGCTTGACGCCGCCGTAGTAGCGGGTGACGACGGCGACGACGTACCGCATGTCCCGGCGCAGCAGCATCTGGAGCATGGGGACGCCTGCGGTGCCGCCCGGCTCGCCGTCGTCGCTGGCCCTCTGGACGGCGGCGTCGGCCCCGATGACGTAGGCCCAGCAGTTGTGGGTGGCGTCGGCGTGTTCCTTGCGGACCGCCGCGACGAAGTCCTGGGCCTCCTGCTCGGTGGCCGCCGGGGCGAGGGCGCACAGGAAGCGGGAGCGGTTGACCTCGGTCTCGTGCGTGCCGGCGCGGGCGACGGTGCGGTACTCGTCCTGCATCCGCCCAGCCTATGCGGACCCGTGCGCTACTCCTTGCGCCGCTGCTTCTTCCGCCCCCGGGCCACCGTCACCTCCGTGAGCAGCGCCGCCCCCGGGGCGAGGGCGGCCCATGTCCTGCCGTGCCAGGCCAGGACGGCGATCGCGGACGTCGGGAACTTCTCACGGACCCGCTCCAGGGTGTCGTCGAGGCCGTCACCCGCGAGCCGGAGGACGAGCTCCTCCAGGCCCGGGTTGTGCCCGACCAGCAGCAGCGTCTCCACCTCGGGCGGCACCTCGCGCACGACCTCCAGCAGGTCGGGTACGTCGGCCGCGTACACCCGCCGGTCGTAGCGCACCGGCGGCGGCGTGCCCCACTGGCCGGAGGCCAGCTCCCAGGTCTGCCGGGCGCGTACCGCGGTGGAGCACACCGCGAGGTCGGGCAGGCAGTCGGACACGGCGAGGGCGCGGCCGGCGGCGGGGGCGTCACGGCGGCCGCGGCCCGCGAGCGGGCGCAGGTGGTCCGGGACGCCCTCGGGCCAGGCCGACTTGGCGTGCCGCAGGACGACCAGGCGGCGCAGCGGTCCCGCGCCCGCCCGGTTGATCACGCCGCCCGCCCGAGGTCGCGGGCGAGGTCGAGGGCGAGCAGCCGGTCGGCGTAGGCACAGGTCTCGAAGCGGGCGCCGTCGGGGATCTCGGGCTGGTTCTCCATCCAGCGCAGCACGCCGAGCACCGCGGGCACGTCGAGGTCGTCCTCCCAGGCCTCCCGGAGCCGTCCCCGCACTTTCTCGGGCACCGGCCGTGAGGGGCTGCGCGCCCAGTGCGCCACCGACTGCCGCAGCCTGCCGAGCCGCCGGCTGGCCGCGTCGAGGGCGCCGGCGCCCAGGTGCACGGCCGCGCCGCGCGGTGCGTCGAGGAGGGCGAGCCGGAGTGCGGCGGGGTCGGCGAGCGTGTGGAGGACGGCGGCGTCGCAGCCGTCGGCGGGGGCGACGGCGACGGTCAGGCCGGCGCCGGGCACGGCCAGGCCCGTGGCCGTGACGTGGACGACCTGTGCCTCACCCAGTCCCGCGGCGAGGTCGCGGCCGTCCTCGAAGGGGCGGATGCCGAGGATGGTGGCGGCGGCGTGCAGTTCCGCCTGATGACGGTCGGCGGTGAGCAAGGGCAGGACCGGGGTGCCGCCGAGTTCCAGCGCGCGCAGCAGGAGGTCGCTGGTGAGCAGGACCCGCAGCGCCGTCAGGTCGTACCCGGAGGCATGCGCCTCGACCCGGGTCAGGGCACGGCGGGCGGAGACGGCGGGGACGGTCTCACCGGTCTTGGCGTCGAGGATGCGGAGCACGGCCTGAGCGTAGGCGTGCGGCGGGCCGTACGCAGGCACCTTGCGATGATTCAGGTCACCGTGGCGGGACATGCGGGACATGCGACACCCCCCTGCCCCGCGGACCCGCTCGGGGCCGGGGAATCAGGGTCCGGAGGCCACTGTTGGCGACGGCGGATGATCCCCGAGCCGAGGAGGCCGACGATGTACGGCGATGAAGCGACGATCCGCAGGATTCTGACCGGGACGGGGGACACCTGGGCGGTGGTGGGCCTGTCGTCCAACCGGGAGCGGGCGGCGTACCGGGTGGCGCAGACGCTGCAGCGGTTCGGCAAGCGGATCGTGCCGGTCCACCCCAAGGCGGAGACGGTCCACGGCGAGCAGGGCTACGCCTCCCTCGCGGAGATTCCCTTCGCCGTCGACGTGGTCGACGTCTTCGTCAACAGCGAACTGGCCGGGCCGGTCGCGGACGAGGCGGTGGCGAAGGGCGCGAAGGCGGTGTGGTTCCAGCTCGGGGTGGTCGACGAGGCGGCGTACGAGCGGGTGCGGGCCGCGGGACTGGACATGGTCATGGACCGCTGCCCGGCCATCGAAATTCCTCGCCTGGGCGGGATCTGAGCCGGATTTGAGGAAGATCTGAGCTTGCCTGTCTCGCCCTCTTCTCACTTATCACAACTGAATAGGGACATTCTGTGACCCTTACTGACCTGTGCAAAAGCTTTGGCCAAGACAGGAAAGATCGAGGGTCAAATCTTGGGAAACGCTCTTCTCCGCTTGTGGCGTGCACCCTTACCTTGTGGCGTCTTGCTCGTTAAATCTGCGTTCAGAAACTGAGAGGCCACTTGACATGGTGAGTGTCGAGAAAGCCGCTTCGGAGGACACCACGCCTTCGGACGGTCTGAGGCGGGACGTCGGGCTGATCGGCCTGATGTGGGCCTCTGTGGGCTCGATCATCGGCTCCGGATGGCTGTACGGAGCCGAGAAGGCGGTCGGTATGGCCGGCCCCGCGGCGATCATCTCGTGGGTGATCGGCGCGGTCGCGATCGTGCTCCTGGCGCTGGTGCACGCCGAACTCGGCGGCATGTTCCCGGTCGCTGGCGGTACGGCCCGCTACCCGCACTACGCGTTCGGCGGCCTGGCCGGCATGTCCTTCGGCTGGTTCTCCTGGCTGCAGGCGGCGACCGTGGCCCCGATCGAGGTCGAGGCCATGATCGGTTACGCCGGTCACTGGAAGTGGGCCCAGCACCTGGAGCACGCCGACGGCACCCTGACCGCCAGCGGCCTGCTGGTGGCCGTCGTGCTCATGGCCCTGTTCGTCGGCGTCAACTTCTTCGGCGTCCGGGTGCTCGCGCACACCAACAGCGCGGCGACCTGGTGGAAGATCGCCGTGCCGCTGGCCGCGATCTTCATCATCGCGATCGGCAACTTCCACCCGTCCAACTTCCACTCGGAGGGCTTCGCGCCCTTCGGCGCCAAGGGCGTCCTGGCCGCGATCAGCACCAGCGGCATCATCTTCGCGCTGCTCGGCTTCGAGCAGGCGATCCAGCTGGCGGGCGAGAGCCGCAACCCGAAGAAGGACCTGCCGCGCGCCACACTCGGATCGGTCGCGATCGGTGCCGTCATCTACGTCCTGCTCCAGGTGGTGTTCATCGCCGCGCTGCCGCACACCTCCTTCGCGCACGGCTGGGGTCACCTGTACTACAAGGGCATCAGTGGCCCGTGGGCCGGTCTCGCCACCCTGGTGGGCCTCGGCTGGCTGGCCGTGGTCCTCTACCTGGACGCGATCATCTCCCCCGGCGGCACCGGCCTCATCTACACCACCGCCACCTCGCGCGTCTCCTACGGTCTGGCGAAGAACGGCTATGCGCCGAAGGCCTTCACCCGGACCGACGCCCGCGGCGTGCCGTGGTTCGGCCTCATCATGTCCTTCGTGACGGGCGTCGTCTGCTTCCTGCCCTTCCCGAGCTGGCAGCAGCTGGTCGGCTTCATCACCTCGGCGAGCGTGCTGATGTACGCCGGCGCGCCGCTGGCGTACGGCGTCTTCGCCGACAAGCTGCCGCAGCGCGAGCGGCCCTACCGGCTGCCGTTCGGCAAGCTGCTCTCCCCGCTGTCGTTCGTGGTCGCCAACCTGATCATCTACTGGTCCGGCTGGGACATCCTGTGGCGGCTCGGCCTCGCGATCGTGCTCGGCTACCTGCTGCTCGGCGGCTACTCCTTCTACGCCCACAGCAAGAACCTGCCGGACGCGCCCAGGCTGGACTTCCGGGCCGCGCAGTGGCTGCCCGCCTATCTGATCGGCATGGGCCTGATCTCCTGGCAGGGCAGCTTCGGCGGCCAGAACCACATCGCGCTGTGGTGGGACATCCTGGTCGTCGCCGCCTTCTCGATCGGCGTCTACTACTGGGCCAAGGCGACCGCTTCCACGGCCGCCGACATCGAGCGCAGCATCGACGAGGTCGTGGTCACGGACGCCCCGGCGCACTGACCCCTCCGCACCCGCGTCCCGTCAGCCACGGCGGCACTGCCGTGGCTGACGGGACACCGTCATAATGCGGGGGTGACGCACCCTTCCCCTCACAGCGACTCCCCTTCCGCGGAACCCCGTACGGTCGTCATCGTGGGCGCCGGGCCCGCCGGGCTGACCGTCGGGAACATCCTGCGGGCCGCCGGCGTCGACTGTGTGGTCCTGGAGACCGAGAGCAGACAGTTCATCGAGACCCGGCCACGGGCCGGGGTCATCGAGGAATGGGCGGTCCGCGGGCTCCGGCAGCGTGGCCTGGGCGAGAACCTGGCGACCCGGGCGCAGCCGCACAGCGCGTGTGAGTTCCGGTTCGCCGGTGAGCGGTTCCGGTTCGACTACCACGAACTGACGGGTCATCACCACTACGTCTACCCGCAGCCCCTGCTCGTGACGGACCTGGTGCGGGAGTACGCCGACGTGCGCGGCGGGGACATCAGGTTCGAGGTGCGGGACGTCATGCTGCACGACCTGGAGACGGACCGGCCCGCCGTGTCGTACCTCGATCCGGAGACCGGTCGACGGCACGTTCTGCGCTGCGAGTTCGTCGCGGGCTGCGACGGGGCGCGCGGGGTGACCCGGGACGCGATACCCGACGGGCGGGTGCGCGTCTCCCGGCAGGACTACGGCGTGGCGTGGCTGGCCCTGCTCGCCGAGGCACCGCCGTCCTCGGACTGTGTGGTCTTCGGCGTCCATCCGAACGGTTTCGCCGGACACATGGCGCGCAGCCCCGAGGTCACCCGCTACTACCTGCAGTGCCCGCCGGGCGACGATCCGGAGAACTGGTCGCACGACCGGGTCTGGGACGAACTGCGCGAGCGGCTCGGCGCGGCCGGGGCGCCGCCGCTCACCGAGGGGCGGCTGATCGAGAAGCGCGTGCTGGACATGCACGACTACGTGGTCGAACCGATGGTGTACGGCCGCCTCTTCCTGGCCGGGGACGCCGGGCACCTGACCGCGCCGATCGCCGCCAAGGGCATGAACCTCGCCCTGCACGACGCCTTCCTGCTGGGCGACGCGATCACCGCGCACGCCACGAAGGGCGACGACACCGGCCTCGAGGGCTACTCCCACGCCTGCCTGCGCCGGGTCTGGGACTACCAGGAGTTCTCACAGTTCCTGTCGGGCATCTACCACGGCACGGCCTCCGGCGATCCGTTCCTCGCGGGCACCACGCTGGCCCGGCTGCGCAGGCTGTTCACCTCGCGCGCGGCGGCGACGGCCTTCGCCGAGCAGTACCTCGGTTCGGCCGCCGCCTTCTGAAACGCCGCGTGGGGACGGCCGCGGGAGTTCCGGCGCGGGTCGTGAACACTCAGCCGTCTGCCGCGGTGGCGGTCTCGGACAGCCGGTGGTCCGCCACCTTCAGCGCCTCGTCGACCAGGCGCCGCAGATGACCGTGGCGCAGCGAGTACACCACCCGGCGCCCCTCCTTGCGCGTGCCCACCAGCCCCGCGAGCCGCAGCCGGGCCAGATGCTGGCTGACGGCGGGCCGCGCGGCCCCGCACACCTCGGTGAGCGTGCTGACGTCGGCCTCCCCCGCCGTCAGCGCGTGCAGCAGGGTGAGCCGGGTGCGGTCGCCGAGCAGGGCGAGGACTTCGGCGGCGAGCACGAACTGCTCCTCGCCGGGGGTGCGCGGATGCGCATGATGCGCAGGTGATAGGTGCATGCGTACGCTCATACGCACATAATGGCCTCGTGGGCGTCGGATGTCCATGTCCACGCCCGGCGCACCGGAGAGGGGAGCCGCATGAGCGACCGGCACCACCACGAACACGCATCCGCGGACGACCGTCACCTTCACGAACACGCATCCGCGGACAACCGTCACCTTCACGAGCACGCCCCCACCCTCGACCGGCACGGCAAGCCCACCGACGGCCCTGGCCCCGACCACGACCACCGCCATGAGCACCGCCATGAGCACGGCCACCCTGAGCACGACCACGAGCACGGCCACGACCACGGCCCTGAGCCCGACCACGACCACCGCCACGACCACGGCCCTGGACCCGACCACGACCACGACCACGGCGACGGCCACGGCCACGGCCACGGCCACGGCCACGGCCATGAGCACGGCCACGCGCACTCCTCGTCCGCCGGTCTCCGCCACCGCCTCACGCACCTGCTCACGCCCCACTCTCACGAGACGGCCGACAAGCTCGACCCCGCGCTGGAGTCCTCGGCGCGGGGCATGCGGGCGCTCTGGGTCTCGCTGGCCGTGCTCGGCGCGACGGCGCTCGTGCAGGCGGTCGTGGTCGTCCTGTCCGGTTCCGTCGCGCTGCTCGGGGACACGGTGCACAACGCGGCGGACGCGCTGACCGCCGTACCGCTGGGCATCGCCTTCGTGCTCGGGCGTCGCGCGGCGAACCGCCGCTTCACCTACGGCTACGGGCGGGCCGAAGACCTCGCGGGGATCGCGATCGTGCTGACGATCACCGCGTCGGCCGTCTTCGCCGCCTGGACCGCGGTCGACCGGCTGCTGGATCCGCGCCCCGTCTCGCACCTTTCCGCGGTCGCGGTGGCCGCGCTGGCCGGGTTCGCCGGGAACGAGTGGGTGGCCCGGTACCGGATCCGGGTGGGCCGGGAGATCGGCTCGGCCGCGCTGGTGGCCGACGGGCTGCACGCCCGTACCGACGGATTCACCTCGCTGGCCGTGCTGCTGGGGGCCGGCGGCTCGGCGCTCGGCTGGCAACTCGCCGACCCGCTGGTGGGACTGGCGATCACGGCCGCGATCACGCTGGTGCTGCGGGACGCGGCGCGCGAGGTGTTCCGGCGGGTGATGGACGCCGTGGACCCGGAGTTGACGGACCGGGCCGAACGGGCGCTGCGCGAGGTGCCGGGGGTGCGTGCGGTGGGCGAGCTGCGGCTGCGGTGGATCGGGCACCGGCTGCGGGCCGAGGTGGCGGTCGTGGTCGACGGCGAGGCGACCGTACGGCAGGCCCACGGGATCGCCGTGGCGGCGGAACACGCGCTGCTGCACGCCGTGCCAAGACTGACGGCGGCCCTGGTGCACGCGGATCCGGCGCCGGCCCCGGGCCAGGCGGACCCGCATCTGGCGCTGGCGCACCACGCCCACGCCCACGCGCCGTCCTAGACGCCGAGCCCCTCCAGCACCACCGCGCCCGGCAGCTCGGCGAACGCCTTTCCGGGGACCAGGAGTTTGCCGCGCCGGCGGCCGCTGCCGACCAGGACGTAGGGCAGGTCGACCACGGCGGAGTCCACCAACAGCGGCCAGTCGCGCGGGAGTCCGATCGGGGTGATGCCGCCGTACTCCATGCCGGTCGCGCCGGTCGCGGTGTCCATCGAGGCGAAGGACGCCTTGCGGGCGCCGAGTTGGCGGCGCACCAGGCCGTTGACGTCGACCTTGGTCGTGGACAGCGCCAGACAGGCCGCCAGGGTGGTCTCGCCGCCGCGCCGTCCCGCCACCACCACGCAGTTGGCCGACCGCTCCAGCAGGTCCCGCCCGTAGTGCTCGACGAAGACCGCGGTGTCCGCCCACCGCGGGTCGGTCTCGACGTAGACGATCCGGTCGGCGGGTACGGCGCCGGTCCAGTGGCGTACGGCGTCGGCGACCGGCTCGATCAGCTCGTCGAGGCAGTCGGGGGCGGGGACGGCGGTGTCGAAGTCTCCGATGGGTGCGCGCATGTCCGCACGCTAACAGCCCGCACCGCGGGGCTCGGAGCTCACGGCACGGGCGGCACGGAGACCGTCATCACCATCACCATCGGCACGTCCCCGGTGTTGCCGTAGACGTGGGCCGTGCCGGCCTCGAAGGAAGCGCTGGCGCCCGTCGGCACGCGGTACTCGGTGCCGTCGACGGTGAGGGTCAGTTCACCGGCGGTGACATGGACGATCTCCACCGTGCCGGCGGGGTGGGGCTCCGACGAGCTGCTCTCCCCCGGCATCAGATGCCAGTCCCACATCTCCAGCGGGCCGGGCGCCTCGGTACCGGCGAGGAGCCGGTTGAAGCTGCCGGCCGCGGTGTGCCACAGCCGTACTGCCTTGTCGGCGGGGACGATCTGGACCTTCGGGCCCTGCTCGTAGTCGAGCAGGGTGGTGACGCTGATGCCGAGCGCGTCACCGATCTTGACGACCGTGCCGATGCTCGGATTGGTGCGGGCCTGCTCGATCTGGATCAGCATGCCTCGGCTGACCCCGGCCCGCGCCGCGAGCACGTCCAAAGTGAACCCGCGCACCGCCCGCCAGTGCTTGACGTTGCGGGCCAGGGACTGGGTCAGCAGGTCGAGGTCCGACACGTTCCGTCCATCCCATCCATCACGGAAAGCATTGTGGTCCAATATTTTGAATGACGAAGTTCATCTCGGTGAACTACGGTGGGATGCACCTGATCGTTCACCGAACTGTACTGCGAGGCGGGCCGTGACAGCATTCTTCGCCCTGACCACCAGTCTCCTGTGGGGACTGGCCGACTTCGGCGGCGGGCTGCTCACACGACGCGCCCCGGCGCTCACGGTGGTCGTCGTGTCGCAGGGCCTGGCGGCGGCGGTCCTGGGCGTGATCGTGGTCGCCACGGGCGGCTGGGGCGAGGCCGGACCGCGGCTGTGGTTCGCCGTCGCGGCGGGGCTGGTCGGACCGGTCGCGCTGTTCTCCTTCTACGAGGCCCTCGCCCTCGGCCCGATGGGGGTGGTCTCCCCGCTGGCCACGCTGAGCGTCGCCGTCCCGGTCGGGGTCGGGCTCGTCCTCGGTGAGCGGCCGGGGCTGCTCCAGGTCGCGGGCATCGCGGTCGCCGTCACCGGGGTCGTCCTGGCCGGCGGCCCGCAGCTGCGCGGCGCGCCCGTACAGCGCCGGACGATCCTGCTCACCCTGGTCTCGGCGGCCGGCTTCGGCACGGTGTTCGCGCTGATCACCGAGGCGTCCACCACGGTCACCGGCCTCTTCCTGGCCCTCTTCGTACAGCGGCTGACCAGCGTCGTGACGGGCGGCGCGGCCCTGTGGCTGTCCGCGCGCCGGGGCACGCCCGCGCTGCCGGAAGGCGGCTTCGCCTGGTCCACGCTCCCGGCGCTGGGCGCTGTCGGTCTCGCCGACGTCGCGGCCAACGGCACGTACTCGGTCGCCGCCCAGCACGGTCCGGTCACCGTCGCCGCGGTGCTCGCCTCGCTCTACCCGGTGGTCACCGCGCTCGCGGCCCGCGGCTTCCTCAGCGAACGGCTGCGCGCGGTCCAGGCGGCGGGCGCCGGGCTGGCGCTGGTGGGGACGCTGCTGCTGGCCACCGGCTGAGCCGGCGGCCGGCGGCTCGGCCGAAGGCCGCTCAGCTCTCGGCCTCCAGTGCGGCGAGCCGCGCCACGTCCTCCTCGTCCAGTTCCGCCAGCGCGCGCAACTGCTCCGGCGTGGTGCCCTCGGGGATCGGCACCGGCGGGGGCGTGCGCAGCGGCGGCTGCCAGCCGGTCTCGGGCGTCCAGCGGCGTACGACCCGGGCAGGCGCGCCGGCCACCACGGCATGGTCGGGCACCGTGCCCCGGACCACCGCGCCGGCGGCCACCACCACGTTCCGGCCGATCCGCGCGCCCGGCAGGATCACCGCGCCGGTGCCGATCCAGCAGCCGGGGCCTATCTCCACGGGCTCCATGCGGGGCCACTGCCTGCCGATGGGCTCGTGCGGGTCGTCGTAGGAGTGGTTGGTGGAGGTGACGTAGACGTACGGGCCGAAGTAGCAGTCGCTGCCGATGGTGACCGTCGTGTCGGCGATGACGTGGCTGCCGCGGCCGAGGACCACGCCGTCGCCGATGCGCAGGATCGGGTCGGGGCCGAGGTCGAGGTCGGGCATCAGGCCCGCGGTGAGGGTGACCTGTTCGCCGACGATGCAGTGCGAGCCGAGGTGGATCCACGGTTCGCCGAAGACCGTGCCGAGCGGGAAGGCGAGGCGGGTGGCTTCGCCGAGGGCGCCGAAGCGGAAGCGGCCGGGGTGGTCGGCCGTGACGGATCCCGTGCGCTGCACCCAGGCCCAGGCCGCGTGCACTGCGCGTTGGGCGAGGCGGCGACGCCAGGACGAGAACGTGTTCTTGGGCTTCGGCACGCAGTCACGCTACTCAGCGGGCGCCGACTGGAAGAGAGCGGGCCGCTGTGATCTGCGCCCCAACCGGTGGCGTAGGTTTCCGGGGAATCGATGACGACGGGAGACGGTGATGACTCACAAGGCGCTGGTCGTGGGGATCGGGGGGCGCGAGCCGAAGGTCGGGGCCGACGTGTTCGTGGCGCCGACGGCCTCGGTGATCGGGGACGTGACGCTGAGGGCCGGGGCGAGTGTCTGGTACGGCGCGGTGGTGCGGGGGGATGTGGAGCGGATCGTCGTGGGGGCGCAGGCGAACGTCCAGGACAATGTGACGTTGCACGCGGATCCGGGGTTTCCGGTGAGTGTCGGGGAGCGGGTGTCCATCGGGCACAACGCGGTGGTGCACGGGGCGACCGTGGAGGACGACTGTCTGATCGGGATGGGGGCGACCGTGCTGAACGGGGCCGTGATCGGGGCGGGGTCGCTGGTGGCCGCGCAGGCGTTGGTGCCGCAGGGGATGGTGGTGCCGCCGGGGTCGTTGGTGGCGGGGGTGCCCGCGAAGGTGCGGCGCGAGCTCAGCCAGGAGGAGCGGGAAGGGGTGACCCTGAACGGGACCTTGTACGCAGAGTTGGCCAAGGCGCATCGCGGGGTGCATGAGTAGGCGGACTGGCGGGTGCGGGTGCGGGTGCGTGGGGGCTTGTCACGCCCACGCGGCGGAGCCGCACACCTATACGGCCCCGCGCCCCCCAAAAAGCATTCAGTCGCCGGCACCGACAGGCTCGGGCTCCTTCGGCTGCGCCTGCTTCGCCTTGCGGCGCACGATCAGCATCGAGGCCAGGCCGAAGAGGACCGCCGCCGCCAGGCCCACGTACGAGAACCTCTTCAGCCAGTCCTCCGCCACGATGCCGACGTAGTAGACGACCGCGGTGGTGCCGCCTGCCCAGCAGATGCCGCCCAGGAGGTTGGCGATCAGGAACTTCCAGTACGGCATGTGCAGGACGCCGGCCAGCGGGCCCGCGAAGATGCGCAGGAGGGCGATGAAGCGGCCGACGAAGACCGCCCACATGCCCCATTTCTCGAAGGAGCGCTCGGCGGTGGCGACGTGCCCCTCGCTGAAGTGTCTGGGGAACTTCCCGCCCAGCCAGGCGAGCAGCGGGCGGCCGCCCTTGCGGCCGATCGCGTAGCCGATGGAGTCGCCGATCACCGCGCCGGCCGTCGCGCAGGCGCCGAGGACGAACGGGTTGACGCCCGAGTGCTGGGAGGAGAGCAGCGCGGCGGAGACCAGGACGATCTCGCCCGGCAGCGGGATCCCCAGGCTCTCCACTCCGATGACCAGCGCCACCACGGCGTAGACGGCGACCGCCGGCACCGAGTCGAGCCATTCCTGGACGTGCACCGCTGGAACCTCCCCTGTCGCGTGCTCCTTCCCCAGGAAGGCTACCGGGTCGGCCGGGTAGCGCATCGTCCGTGGCACCGGCCCGCCCCCCTGCCTTAGGTTTTCGGACATCCAGGTGTCATTCGGGACGGGAAGGCTCCCGGGCGGCCCCGCTCGCCCGCGGCTCCCCACCGCGGGCCCCTTGTGGAAGGACAACGTCCCCGTGTCCTCACTGCCCTCACTGTCGTCACCGTCGTCACCGTCGTCACTGTCCTCGCTCCGCTCCGGCTCACCCGTGCGCCCGCTGCCGACGCCCTCGCGGGCGGGCCGGCGGCTCCGGCTCGCCCTGTGCCTGTCCCCGCTGCTCGTCGCCGCGGTCTGGGGGCTGGCCAACCAGTCACTGCTGTACGAGGGCGTCACTCGGCTCGCCCGCGCCGAACCGGGGTGGCTGCTGGCCGGCGGCGCCTGCACCTGCCTGACCTGGGTGGCGGCCTCCTGCATGCGGCAGGGCGCCGTGCCCGACCGGCTGCCGCCGGGGCTGCTGCTGGCCTCGCAGTTCGCCGCCGGGGCCGCCAACCACGCGCTGCCCGCCGGGCTCGGCGCGCACGCCGTCACCGTGCGTTTCCTGCGCACCCGGGGTGTCCCCCTGGAGCGGGCCACCGCCTCGATCGCGCTGTACTCGGTGGCCAAGTCGGGTGCCAAGACGGTCCTGCTGATCGGGTTCCTGCTGTCCTCGTCCGCGTGGCGGCGGCTGGGCGAGCTGCTGCCGGACGGCGTCGTCCTGATCCCGGTCGCCGCCGCCCTCGCCCTGGCGGGCGTGGCGACGGCCGTCGTACGACCGCTGCGGCGGCCGGTGACGGGGCTGGTGCGCTGTGCGCTCACCGATGCCCGGACGGTGCACGCGCGGCCCTCCCGGGTGCTGGCCCTGTGGGGCGGGGCCACCGCGATGCCGCTGGTGCAGGCGAGTGTGCTGGCCTGCGCCGGGGAGGCGCTCGGGCTCGGGCTGTCGTGGGCGGACGTGACCCTCGCCTATCTGGCGGCGGGCACTGCCGGGGGTGCCGTGCCGGTGCCCGGCGGGGTCGCGGTGGACGCGGCGCTGGTGTTCACGCTGGCCGCGTTCGGCGCCCCGCTGGCGGTGGCCACCGCGACCGTGATCGGCTACCGCGTCCTGACCGACTGGGTGCCGCTGCTGCCGGGCGCCCTGGTGCTGTCGGCGATGTTCCGCGCGAAGGCGCTGTGAGGCGTCCCCGGAGTCCTCAGTCGCGTCGGGCGACCACGCGGTAGGCGTTGGCGAGGCGCAGGCGCTGCGAGAGCGGCCGTACGGCGAAGCGGTCCAGGAGGGTGCCGGCGATCAGGGCCGGGATGCCCGCGAGGAGCAGGGCGGCGCGGAGCGCCTTCTGGAGGGCGCCCGGCGGGTGGGGAAGCCAGGGGGCGTCCTCGTGCGGGGCGGTGTGGTCCAGGGCGAGCCAGACGGCGGCCAGCAGGTCGACGGGGTCATGGGCCTCCGCGTGCTCTTCGGCGACGACCGTGAAGCCCAGCCCGGTGAGCCGTTCGCGCAGGTTGGCGACCGGGATGAAGTGCAGGTGCTGCGGCTGCAACCAGGGCAGCCACCAGCGGCCGAGGAGCCGGGCGTAGCGGCTTTCGGGGTCGGGGACCTCGATGAGGAGGTGGCCGCCGGGGCGTACCGTCTCGTGGGCGGCGCGCAGTTCGCGGTCGGGGTCGGTGCTGTGCTCCAGGTAGTGGAACATGCTGACGACGTCGTAGCGGGCGGTGAGTTCGGGGGCCAGGTCCGGGAAGGCGCCCCGGTAGGCGCGTTCCACCCGGCCCTCGCGGGCGGCGAGTTCGACGCCGTCGGTGAAGTCGAGGCCGTCGAAGGCGGTGCCGGGCAGCACCTCGCGGGCCGCCTCGCAGAAGTGGCCGTGGCCGGTGCCGACGTCCAGCCAGTTCTTGGGGGTGGGGTCGTGCGGGACCATGGACCGGGCGCGGCCCTGGTACATCTTGGTCCGGCCGCCGAAGGTGCCGCTCATCTTCTGCTCGCCGAGGCCGTCGTAGAAGTCGCGGTAGTAGAACTCCAGGCCGGTGTCGTTGAGGCGCGGGTTCTGGAAGGTGTGTCCGCAGTCGTCGCAGCGGTCGAGGACGAAGGCGCCGGGCTTGTGCTGGAGCAGGTCGGTGGTGCGCAGCCGGGTGCTCAGCCGGTCGGAGTCGCACCAGGGGCAGGTGGTGCGCGGGGGTTCGAAGAAGCGGTCGGTGCCTTCGGCGAGGTCCCGCCGGTAGGCGGAGCGCAACGCCTCGATCTCACTCTGCTTGCTCATCGGCTCTCCTTGCGTGCGGGTCGGCTGCGAGGCGTTCCAGGTGGGTCGCGGCGGCCGGCGCGCCGCCCGCAGCGCGGAACGCGGTGCGGATCCTGGCCGCCGCGGTGCGCGGGCCGGGTTCGTACAGGACGGTGTCGAGGGCGTCGCCCAGCCGGGGGGCGGTGACCCGGCCGAACCTGACGCGGACGCCCGCCCCGGCGTCGACGACCTGCCCGGCGATCACCGGCTGGTCGTCGCGGATGGGAGCGACGACCAGCGGGACGCCGTGCCACAGGGCCTCGCACACGGTGTTGTGCCCGGCGTGGCAGACGACCGCGTCGACCCTTTCCAGGAGCGGGAGTTGGGGCAGCGAGGGCAGGATCAGGAGGTCCTTGTCGTCGGTCGCGGGGGGCAGCGTGGCGCCGGGGTCGGCCACCAGCGCCTGTACCCGGTGGGCCCGTTCGCGTACGGCGGCCACGCACTCGGCGAGGAACCGCCCGCCCACGTCCGCGTTGGCGGTGCCGAGGGAGACGAGGACCCGCTCCCGGCTCGGGTCCAGCCACTCCCAGGGGAAGCCGTCGGCGACCGGCCGCTCGGAGATCGACGGGCCCACGTAGCGGATCGCCGGCCGGTCGGTGGGGCCCGCCAGTTCGGGTGTGGTGAAGGCGAGGGTGAGCTGTGGCGAGAAGCGCGGGTCGGCGGTGCCCGCCGGGTCGCCGATGCGGTCCCGCAGCTCCGCCAGCCGGTCCCGGAGCCACTCGGCGACCTTGGGGATGCCGTCGTAGGCACCCCCGAACTCGGCCGAGGTGGTGGCGGAGGTCGCCCAGGGCAGGCCGAGCCGCTCGGCCACCAGGGCCCCGGCGAAGGCCTGTTGGTCGGCGACCACGACGTCGGGGCGGAAGTCGTCGACGGCCGCCCGCACACCGGGCGCCATGGCGTCCGCCAGGGGCACCAGGAACCACTCCCAGAGGAACTTCAGCGCCTCCGCGCCGCGCAGGTCCGCGGGCCGCTGCCCCTCCGGTGTCCCGGCGCACCGGAACACCCGTGCCTGCGGTCCCGCCAGCCGGCGCACCAGCTCGGCGTCCGCGCAGACCCAGGCCACCCGGTGCCCGCGCGCGGCGAGTCGGGCCGCGACGCCGACGGCCGGGTTGATGTGCCCGACCAGGGGCGGCACGACGAACAGGAAGCCGCTCACCGGACCCCGGCCGCCCGCGCCCCGCTGACCGAGTGGATCAGCTCCAGGATGTGTCCGCCGACCGTGCCGGCCGCCTCGACCAGCACGGAGTGCTCGTGGCCCGGCAGCACCACCGACCGGTAGTCCGCCAGCAGGGTCTCCTTGAGCGGGACCACCTCGACCAGGTCGGAGTCACCGCCGTACACCCCGAGGACCGGGCAGCGTACGGCGCTGATCTGGTCCTCGGTCAGGACCCTGCTGGCCGGGATGTCCCGGCCGAGGCTGGTCTCGCGGGCGAGCCGGGCCGCGCCCCTGGCCAGCCGGGCGGTGTTGTGGCTGCGATGGGCGGTGATCCAGGCGATCGCCTCCGGCTCGTTGTGGGCGAGTTCGGTGACCACCCGGTGCAGGATGCCGCCGAGTTTCGCGGCCCAGGCGGCGGTCGCCGGCTCCGACTCGATCAGGGTCAGGCTGGCGGTGCGCTCCGGGTGGCGGGCCGCGTAGCCGAAGGCGATGGTGCCGCCGTAGGAGTTGCCGACGAGGTGGACCGGGCCGGTGATCGCCAGCCGGTCGAGCAGGGCCTCCAGGTCGTCGATGTTGTGGTCGAGGGTGTAGCCGCCGGCCGGACGGCCGCTGCGGCCGTGACCGCGCAGGTCGTACATGACCACGTCGAGCCCGGAGGCGGCGAACGCGGGTGCCACGGTGAAGTAGTAGCTGGCCAGGCTGTCGGTGAGCAGCCCGTGCACCAGGACCACGGTGGCGAGGGGGGTACGGCCCTCCCCCGGGCCCATTCGCTGGACGTGCAGCCGGATGTCCCCGGTGTCGACGATCGCCATGGCTCAGCCCGCCTCCGTGGCCTTCAGGCTCCACACCACGTACTCCACGAGCCGTCCGACGGTGAGCTCGATGATCTCGTCGAACTCCATCCCGGCCAGGAACTCGGCGAAGTTGACCCGCTTGCCGTACCGCTCCTCCAGGAGCCCGGCCAGGGTGACCAGGTCGATGCTCTCCAGCTCCAGGTCGCGGTTGAAGGTGGTGCTCATGCCGATCTCGGCGTCGTCGTCGCCGTACTCCTCCAGGAGGGTGCGGAGCATCCGCGCCAGGTCGGCGAGGACCGCCTCCTCGTCGGCGCGGACTTCGGGCTCGGTGGGGTTCATCGCGGGTCCTCCTCGGGGTCTGCGGCTGCCGGTCCGGTCGTCCAGGCCACGACGTAGTCGCGGTCCGGCAGTGCGGGGGGATTGCGGACCGGCGCGCAGTGCACCGGGTAGGCGCGTTCCAGCCGGCCCGAGACCAGCAGCCGGCTGCCGTCCGGGGCCGCCTCCAGGACGGTGAAGTCCCGTGGCCGGCCGTCGAATCCGGTGCCCTCGGCCTTGGCGACGGCTTCCTTGGCGGCCCAGAACCGGGTGAACCAGAGGGCCGTGGAGCCGCCCGCGTCGGCTGCGGACAGGGTGTGCAACAGCCGGAGTTCGTCCGCGCCGAGCGCGGCTCGCACCGCGGCCGGGTCGCGTTCGGCGACCTCTTCGAGGTCGATGCCCGGCCCGGGTCCGGGGGTGTGCGGGCGTACGATCGCCACCGCCGCCTCGGCCCGGTGGGCGAGGGAGACGTCCAGCGCGGGCAGCGTGCGGCCGTGCACGCCGACCACGTAGGGACGGCCCAACCCGTCGTTCGCGACCCGGAGTTCGGCCGGGAAGACCGGCCCCTCGCCGTGCTGCCAGAGCCACTGCCGTACCGCGTCCTTGGCCGCGATCCGGCCCAGCAGCCACTGCCGGCGGCCGCGCGGCGGGCGCTCAGCGTACTCCGAACGCTCCGCTCCGCCCAGGGAGTTGCGCATGATCAGCTCGCGGGAGGCCAGGTCCGGCCAGCGTTCGTGGAGCAGTGCCCAGCCGCCGGGCTGCGTCTGGGAGAGGGTGTTGCGTTCCGGGAAGCGCTCGACGGGCCGGGTGTGCGGGTCGTTGTCGAAGCGACGGTCCTGCCAGCCGTCGATCAGGGCCCACACCCGGCCGCCGACGGTGAGCTCCACGTCCGCCTCGAGGACGGTGTCGGTGAGTGAGGTGATCCGCACCAGGCAGCCGACCTCGGTGCCGGGGGCGGGATGCGGGCCGTAAAAGCGCGTCCGGCGCATCTGCACCGGGAAGACGACGGTCCGCTCGGTACGGGTCGCCATGATCCAGTAGCCGAGGATCTGGCCGACGTTGTCGAGCAGCGCGCCCGGGGCGGCGGGCGCGGTGATCACCCCGCGCACGTGCCGGTCGCCGATCGCGGTGAGCTCGGTGACGCCCTGGAACGCCGGGCCGTGGAACATCCAGCGCTCGGCGTACAGCTCGGCCGCGGTGTGGTCGGGGGTCCGCTCGTGGGCCGGGGGGCGGGTGGGGCCGGCGGGCGGCCGGGAGTGCTCCGGGGCGACTTCGACGACCGCGCGGGCGGTGGGGCCGAAGGTGACCGAGACCCGTCCGGGCCCGTCGGGGGTGACGGTGACCGGGACGTCGACGGGAGGCGTGGCGGTGAGCCAGCGGTCGAAGCGGGCTCCGTGCACGGCCACCGCGCGCAGCCCGGTGGCGTCCTCGGCCGCGTCCATCATGTGCTGGACGATCGTGGTGGCGGGCACCACCGGCCAGCGGTCCTCGGTGTCGGGCCAGCCGGGGCGTTGCGGGAAGAAGCAGTGGTCGAGGAGGTGGGGCATCGCCTCGGGGGACACCCGGAGGGTGGTGGTGCGCGGGGTGGGCGGCGGCGCTGCCGTGGGGGCGGGGCCGCGGTCCGCGGTGAGCCGGGGTGCGGTCGGACGAGGGGCCGCGTAGCGGGGCTGGGCACGGGCGGTGGTGGGGGCCGCCGTGGTGCCGGACGGGGTGCGGATCGCGGTGAGCACGGCCGCTGCCGTGTCGGCCGTCTCCCGCAGCAGCGCGTCGAGTTCGGCGGCGGCCGGGATGCGGGCGGCGAGGTCGTCCAGCGGGGACGGTCCGGCGGATGTCCGGCCGCTGCCCAGCGCCGTGCGGAGTCCGGCCAGTTCCGGGCCGTCCAGGGAGACCAGCGCGCCGCCCAGGTCGAGCCGGACGGGCGGCCGCTGCCGTGGGGACGTGGCCGGGGTGCTCGTCCCCGGGACCGCCGGTGCGACGGTGGCGCCGGCGGTCCACAACGCGGTGGCCACGCGCCGGAGCTGGGCAAGGCCGGAGCGGTGCGGGGAGTTGGCGGCGACGGCGAGGTGGTCGCGGTCGCCGAGGGTGTCGCCGATCAGGGAGGCGAGCTGGCCGGGGCCCGTCTGGACGAAGACGCGGTGCCCTGCGGCGTACAGGCCCTCGACCAGTTGCCGGAACCGGACCGGCTCCAGCAGATGCCGGACGAACAGCTCGCGTACCTCCGTGTCGGCCGCCGGGAAGGGGGCCGCGGTGGTGCCGGACCAGACCGGGACCGCCGGCCGGTGCAGCCGGAAGCGCTCGGCGGCCTCCCTGATGGGGGTCAGGTACGGCTCCAGCATCGGGGTGTGGAAACCGGACCGGAACGGCAGCACCTGGCAGAGCACCCCGTCGGCCCGGAAGGCCCGGACGAAGTCCGCCACGGCCCGGTCCGGGCCGCAGATCATCGACTGGTTCGGCGCGTTGTCGTGGGAGAGGACGATCCCGGCGTCCGTCCAGTCCTCGTCGAGTGCGGCGAGGACCCGGTCGGCGGGGGCGCCGACCGCGGCGAAGGCAAGGCCCGGCACGGTGACCGCGTCGGGGTCGAACTCGGCCATGAACGCGTCGACCTGGTCACCCGAGTAGAGCCCGGCGGCCACCATCGCCGTCCACTCGCCGACGCTGTGCCCGGCGACCGCGTCCGGCACCACGCCCATCCGGCGCAGCGCCGAGTCGAGCAGCCGCCCCACGCCGACGACACCGAACCCATGGCGGCCCACGTCCCCGACCCGCACGGCGTCCGGGGCGGGGCCGGTGACGGCGGGGAGGCCGAAGTGCGCGGCGATGTCGTCGACGCGGGGAGTGAACTCGCCTTCCAGACCGGGGAAGACGAAGGCCAGCTTGCCGGTGCTCAGCAGTGCGGCGGGCCGGAACCACACGTCGTTGCGACCCTGCCAGGCACGGCCCCTGCCGACCGCGCGCCGGGCGAGGGCCAGCCGTTTGGCGGTGGGGTCGACGATGCCCAGCCGGACCGGGCCGGCCTGCGGGTGGGTCCCCTCGGGGTCGAGACCGGCGGCGAGGACCGCGGAGTCGTCGGCGGCGAGGACGGCGGTGAGCCGCTCGGGAGTGTCGGCGGCGAGCAGGAGGATGCGCTCGGGTTCGGTGACCTCCGCGCGGCGGGGGGCGGCGGCTTCCGCGCCGCGGGCGCCGATGACTCCCGCG
>NZ_JBFBJL010000081.1:0-38041 GCF_040686075.1 Streptomyces sp. NPDC086519 | reverse complement strand
GGGTGGGCGCGTCATACACCCCCCCCCCCCCCCCCGGGGGCGGGTTCCCCCCGGGGGGTCATGTTTCACGTGAAACATGACCCCGCTCCGCGTCTTCAGCTCTGCTCGGCCCACCATTCCTTGACTGCGGCCACCGCTGCATCGTGCTCCATCGGCCCGTTCTCCAGCCGCAGCTCCAGCATGTGCTTGTAGGCCCTGCCGACCTCCGGGCCGGGACGGATACCCAGAATCTCCATGATCTGGTTGCCGTCGAGGTCCGGGCGGATCGCGTCGAGCTCCTCCTTCTCCTGGAGTTCGGCGATGCGCTCCTCCAGGCCGTCATAGGCACGGGAGAGCGCCACTGCCTTCCGCTTGTTGCGGGTGGTGCAGTCGGACCGGGTGAGCTTGTGAAGTCGGTCCAGCAGCGGGCCCGCGTCACGGACGTAGCGGCGGACGGCAGAGTCCGTCCACTCCCCGGCGCCGTAGCCGTGGAAGCGCAGATGGAGTTCGACCAGCTGCGAGACGTCCTTCACCATGTCGTTGGAGTACTTCAACGCCGTCATGCGTTTCTTGGTCATCTTCGCTCCGACCACCTCATGGTGGTGGAACGAGACCCGGCCGTCGTTCTCGAACCGGCGGGTGCGCGGCTTGCCGATGTCGTGCAGCAGCGCGGCGAGACGGAGGGTGAGGTCGGGACCGTTCTCCTCCAGCGCCATGGCCTGTTCCAGAACGATCAACGTGTGGTCGTAGACGTCCTTGTGCCGATGGTGTTCGTCACTCTCCAGGCGCAGGGCCGGCAGCTCGGGCAGAACATGCTCGGCGAGGCCCGTGTCCACGAGCAGAGTCAGTCCCTTGCGGGGGTGGGCGGAGAGGATGAGTTTGTTCAGCTCGTCCCGGACCCGCTCGGCCGAGACGATCTCCAGACGTCCGGCCATGTCCTTCATCGCCGCGACGACCTCGGAGGCCACCTCGAAGTCGAGCTGCGCGGCGAAGCGGGCGGCCCGCATCATCCGCAGCGGGTCGTCCGAGAAGGAGTCCTCAGGCGTCCCCGGGGTGCGCAGCACGCGCTGTGCCAGGTCTTCGAGACCGCCGTGCGGGTCGATGAACTCCTTCTCCGGCAGCGCCACCGCCATCGCGTTGACCGTGAAGTCCCGGCGGACGAGGTCCTCCTCGATGGACTCCCCGTACGACACCTCGGGCTTGCGCGAGGTGCGGTCGTAGGCCTCGGACCGGTAGGTGGTCACCTCGATCTGAAAGTGCCGGATGTCGTCTCCGACACGGGCCTCCTTCTGTACACCGACGGTGCCGAAGGCGATCCCGACCTCCCAGACGGCGTCCGCCCAGGGCCGGACGATCTTCAGGACGTCCTCGGGGCGGGCGTCGGTCGTGAAGTCCAGGTCGTTGCCGAGCCGGCCCAGCAGTGCGTCCCGGACCGAGCCGCCGACCAGGGCAAGCGAGAACCCGGCCTCCTGGAATCGGCGGGCAAGGTCGTCGGCGACGGGCGCCACCCGCAGCAGTTCGCTCACCGCGCGCTGCTGCGCCTGGCTCAGGGCAGAGGGAGTGTCTTCATTGGCGTTCGGCACAACAGAACAGGGTACGTGCCCCAGACAGCCCGAAGCGCCTCCATAATTCCGGCAGCGCCTCAGGTGAGGCCGAGCCGCGGAGAGGGTGGGGCATCTCACTCCGTACCCGGACAAGCAGAGTGATCAACTCCTAAAGGAGCATCCAGACAATACTGGATACAGGGGATGGTCCGATCTGCTCTACCGATCTTGTGAAGCGGACCGAGGCACTTCCGCTCAGCGCACCTCGTTACCATGCGTGGACGCACATTCCGACGACCACTGACGACGACGAGGGACGGACGAGCGCGTGGCCGAGGCGGCAGACTTCCAGGGGACGCCCTCACCTGCCCGCCGCTGGCTGCGGCGCACCGGGGCACTGCTCGCAGGCGCGCCCCTGCTGGCCGGACTGATGCAGCTGCCGGCCGCGGCGCCGGCGCAGGCGGCCGGCTCGGACACCGTGTCCGTCGCCCTGGACTCGCTGAGCCCCAGCGCCCCCGGCGACGGGGACACGCTGACGGTCTCCGGCACGGTGACGAACAACGGCAAGCAGGCTGTCACCGACGCGCACGTGGACCTGCGGGTGGGCTCCCTGCTCGGCACGCGCTCCGAGATCGACGCGGCCGCCCGGCACTCCGACGACCTCCAGTCGAGCCTGGGCACCGAGGTGGGCGGCAAGTACACCGAGGACTTCAACTCGCTCGGCCCCGGAGTCGCCGAGCATTTCAGCATCTCCGTGCCGGTCGACAAGCTCGACCTCGGCCAGGACGGTGTGTACCAGTTCGGCGTCTCGCTGTCCGGCAAGACGTCCGCGCAGCAGTGGGACCAGGTCCTCGGCATCCAGCGGACGTTCCTGCCGTGGCAGTCCTCCGAGGCCGACACGAAGACGAAGACCACATATCTGTGGCCGCTGATCTCCACCGTCCATGTGACGGCGAAGACCGGCGCGGGCGAGCTGCAGACGCCCGTCTTCGAGAACGACGACCTCGCCAAGGAGATCTCGTCCGGCGGCCGGCTGGCGCAGATGCTGGCGCTCGGCAAGGACCTGGACGTCACCTGGGTGATCGACCCGGATCTGCTGGCCTCCGTGGACGCGATGACCCGCAACTACCGGATCCAGAGCACCGGCACCACCACCACGGCCGGCACCCATCAGGCGGTGGCCAAGCAGTTCCTGGCCGACCTGCAGGACGCGGTGGCGGACAAGGAGGTGGTGGCCCTCCCCTTCGCCGACCCGGACCTGGCCTCCCTCGCCCACAACGGCACCACCGTCACCGGCTCGCTCAGCCACCTCAAGGACGCCACCGACGTCGCCGCCACCACCGTGAAGACCGTGCTGCACGTCACACCGAGCACCGACTTCGCGTGGCCCGTGGACGGCGCCGTCGACCCCTCGATCATCAAGGTGGCCACCTCGGCGGGTGCCGACAAGGTGATCGCCCGCAGCGACAGCCTCCAGGAGACCGGCGGGCTGACCTACACGCCTTCGGCCGCGCGCCCGGTCGGCGGCGGCACCACAGCGGTGGTCGCCGACGCGCGCCTGTCCACGGCCTTCGAGGGCGATCTGACCAGCGCCGACTCGGCCACTCTCGCGGTGCAGCAGTTCCTCGCCCAGAGCCTGGCGCTGAACACCCAGACGGGCAAGCAGCGCAGCATCGTCGTCGCCCCGCAGCGAATGCCGTCGACAAGCCAGGCCCAGGCGATGGCGACGGCGATCACAGCCCTGCAGGACAGCAACTGGTCGCAGTCCCAGGACCTCGCGGCGGCCGCGAAGGCCAAGCCCGATCCAGGCGCGACCACGAAGATCCCCTCCTCGTCCGCGTACCCGTCCTCGCTGCGCAGGCGTGAGCTGCCCCGGACGGCCTTCGAACAGATCGCCCGCACCCAGGACAAGCTCGACAACTTCCAGGTGATCCTCACCGACGAATCACGGGTGGTGACCCCCTTCGGGCGGGCCATAAACCGCGAGATGTCCACGTCGTGGCGGGGTCGCGGCAGCGAGGCGGACAGCTTCCGCACGAGCGTGGAGTCCTGGCTCGACGACCTCATCGGCCAGGTCAAACTGATCGACAAGTCCGAGACCAAGCTCTCCGGTCGCAGCGCCACCATCCCGGTGACCGTCCAGAACAACCTGGTCCAGGGCGTCGACCACCTCGTCCTGCGGCTCACCTCGACCATGCCGACCCGGCTGGAGATCGGCGGCAAGCCCTACTACGAGCAGCCCGTCGAGGTCTCCGGCGGCCACAGCCAGTCCGTGAAGTTCTCCACCTCGGCCAATGCCAACGGCCGGGTGGAGGTCACCGCCCAGCTCTACACCGAGGACGGCCAGGAGTACGGCGCGCCCGTCAGGTTCGACGTGAAGGTCACCGAGGTCACGCCGACGGTCATGCTGGTCATCGGCGGCGGCGTGCTCCTGCTGGTGCTCGCCGGCTTCCGCATGTACACCCAGCGCAAGCGGGCGGCCGCCCGGCGGGCCGAGGAGGACGACGGCCCCGACGAGGCCGGCAAGGACACCCCGGACACTCCCGGCGCTCCCGGCACCCCCGAGTCTCCCGGTGCCGCGGAGGCATCCCATGCCCCGGAGACCAAGAACTCAGATGACGCCGATGGGCCGGGGAACCCCGCTGCCCAAGGGGATCGTCTCCAGCAGGAGTCCGTCGCCCGCTCCCGGGCAGACGACCCGGAGCAGCCGAGTGACCCGGCACCGGACACCGCACCGGAAAGCGCCGACCCGTCCGAGACGGGTGAGAGAGTGGACCGTTGAGCGATGTCGTGGCCGGTGGGCCCGGGACGATGAGGTGGGGTAACCATGAACGCGCCGTACGACGGTGAACGCGGCCAGGGCGCGGCCGGTTCGGGCTACCCCGAGCCGCCGCCGGAGCCCGGCCAGGTCCCGCCGCAGCACGCGGCTGACATGTACCTCCAGGACGCCTACGACCAGGACCCCTACCGGGCGCGGGACCTCTCCGCCCAGGACCCGGTCGCCGAGGCGCTCTACGACCGTGCCGCGCACCCCCCGCCGGCTCCGGGCCCCTACCCGCAGCAGCCGCTGTACGGGCAGCCCGCCCAGTCTCCGTACGCCCCTGACCCGCACGTGTGGGCCCAGACACCGGCGCCGGAGCCGGACGGCCCGAGCCAGTATCTGCCGTACGGCGACGATCCGCGCACGACCCAGTTCGTGGGCGTGGACGACCTGGTCTCGCACTCCGGGGAGGAGCGCCACGAGCCGGACGCCTTCGCGCATCTCTTCCGCGATCAGCAGCAGGGCGGTGGTCAGCTGTCGTCGGAGCGAGCGGTGCCAGGTCCGGCGGTCGCCGCGGGAGGTCCGGCGCAGGTGCCGCCGCACCAGACCTCGCCCGCTCCGGCTGCCGCGGCCGACCAGACGCTGAACCTCGGTGCCGTGCCCGCCGCGGCTCCGGCGCCCGTCCCCGTGAAGAAGGGCGGGAAGGCCGGGGGTCTGCTCAAGTCGAGCGCCGTGATGGCGGCCGGCACGATGGTCTCCCGCCTCACCGGGTTCGTCCGTTCCGCGCTGATCGTCTCCGCGCTCGGCGTCGGCCTGCTCGGTGACACCTTCCAGGTCGCCTACCAGCTGCCGACGATGATCTACATCCTGACCGTCGGCGGCGGCCTCAACTCCGTCTTCGTGCCGCAGCTGGTGCGCGCCATGAAGGAGGACGAGGACGGCGGCGAGGCCTTCGCCAACCGTCTGCTGACCCTTGTCATGGTGGCACTGGGCCTGCTCACCGCGGCCACCATCGCGGCCGCCCCCCTTCTCATCCGCCTGCTGTCCGACTCGGTCGCCAGCGACCCGGCGGCCAACGAGGTCGGTATCACCTTCGTCCGCTACTTCCTGCCCTCGATCTTCTTCATGGGCATCCACGTGGTGATGGGTCAGGTCCTCAACGCGCGGGGCAAGTTCGGCGCGATGATGTGGACACCGGTCCTCAACAACATCGTCATCATCGTCACCCTCGGCCTGTTCATCTGGGTCTACGGCACCGCCGCGCACTCCGGGATGAAGGTCACCACGATCCCGCCGGAGGGCCAGCGGCTGCTCGGCCTCGGCGTGCTGCTCGGCCTCGTGGTCCAGGCCCTGGCGATGATCCCCTACCTGCGCGAGACCGGGTTCCGGCTGCGGCTGCGCTTCGACTGGAGGGGCCACGGCCTCGGCAAGGCCGCCACGCTCGCCAAGTGGACCGTGCTGTTCGTCCTCGCCAACCAGGCGGGCGCACTCGTCGTCTCCCAGCTGTCGACCTCGGCCGGCAAGAGCTCCCCGGTCGACGGCACCGGCTTCGCCGCCTACGCCAACGCCCAGCTGATCTGGGGCCTGCCGCAGGCCATCATCACGGTCTCCCTGATGGCGGCGCTGCTCCCGCGGATCTCCCGCTCGGCCGCCGAGAACGACACGGGCGCCGTCCGCGACGACATCTCTCAGGGTCTCAGGACGACCGCCGTCGCGATCGTCCCCATCGCCTTCGGGTTCCTGGCCCTCGGCATCCCGATGTGCACCCTGATCTTCGGTTCCTCGGGCATCAGCGAGGCCACCAACATGGGGTACATGCTGATGGCCTTCGCCCTCGGCCTGATCCCCTACTCGGTGCAGTACGTCGTCCTGCGCGCGTTCTACGCCTACGAAGACACCCGTACGCCGTTCTACAACACGGTCATCGTCGCGGCGGTCAACGCGGGCGCCTCGGTCGCCTGTTACCTGCTGCTCCCGGCCCGCTGGGCGGTGGCCGGCATGGCCGCCTCCTACGGGCTGGCGTACGCGATCGGCGTGGGGGTCGCCTGGCGGCGGCTGCGCAAGCGGCTCGGCGGCGACCTGGACGGCTCCCGGGTCATCCGCACCTACGCGAGGCTCTGCATCGCCTCCGTACCGGCGGCCTTGCTCAGTGGTGCGGCCTGCTACGGCATCGGCCACACTCTGGGGCAGGGGGTGATCGGTTCCTTCGCCGCGCTGCTGGCCGGCGGAGCCGTACTGCTCGGCGTCTTCTACGTCGCCGCGCGCCGCATGCGCATCGAGGAGCTCAACTCCCTCGTGGGTATGGTGCGCGGGCGTCTGGGGCGCTGAGGCGGGGGTAAGCGCACAACCATCGTCCGCCGCCGCGTGTCGTGCATAGCGGGGGACTGTGGGCACAATTGGTTTCGGCGTCGGACAGCGTGCAACGGATGGGGAGGCAGGGAACGACGGTGGCGGAACGGAGCACGGCTGCCGTCGACGTGGCAGACAACAGCGGTGACAAGCCGCTGACCGCCAAGGCGGACCAGTCCACGGCCGACGGGGTGGCCCAGAACCCGGAGCGGGACACGGACAGCGACGAGGCACAGGGAAGCGGCACAAACGCGGGTGCTGAGAAGAAGGCCTCGCCCACGGAACTGCACAGCGGACACAAGCTGGCCAGACGCTACCGTCTTGAGGAGTGCGTCACCCGTCTGGACGGATTCAGCAGTTGGCGTGCGGTGGACGAGAAACTCCGGCGTGCCGTCGGCGTCCACATCCTGCCCGCCGACCATCCGCGAACCCGTTCGGTGCTGGCTGCGGCCCGCTCGGCGGCGCTGCTCGGCGACCCCAGGTTCGTGCAGGTCCTGGACGCCGTCGAGGAGGACGATCTCGTCTACGTGGTGCACGAGTGGCTGCCGGACGCCACCGAGCTGACCACGCTGCTCGCGACCGGGCCGTTGGAGCCGCACGACGCCTACCAGATGGTCAGTCAGATCGCCTCCGCCATGGCGGCCGCGCACCGCGAGGGGCTGGCCCATCTCCGCCTCAACCCGAACGCCGTGCTGCGCACCTCCACCGGCCAGTGGCGCATCCGCGGCCTCGCGGTGAACGCGGCGCTGCGCGGCATCAGTTCAGACACCCCCCAGCGCACCGACACCGAGGCGATCGGCGCCCTGCTGTACGCGGCGCTGACCCAGCGCTGGCCGTACGAGAGCGATGCCTACGGACTGGCCGGTCTGCCCAAGGACGTCGGCCTGATCGCCCCCGACCAGGTACGGGCCGGTGTCCACCGCGGTCTGTCCGAACTCGCCATGCGGGCTCTGGTCAACGACGGCGCCACCGCCTCCCGCCACGAGTCCGCGTGCACCACGCCGGAGGAACTGGTGAAGGCGATCGGCGAGATGCCCCGCATCCGTCCGCCGGAGCCGGCGTTCACGGCACCGCCCGAGTACCAGCGCACCACGTACCAGCAGGGCACCTACGGCCGCCCCACGCCGCCCGGTGCGACGCAGCCCATCCAGGCTCCGCCGCCCCCGCTGCAGAGCCGCACCGGCAAGGCCCTGAAGTGGGCCGTCTCGGCCCTCCTCATCGCCGCCCTCGGCCTGGGCAGCTGGCAGCTCGCGGACGCCCTGATGGACCAGGGCGACAAGTCCGGCGACACCAGCAACACCCAGACGACGGACGACGGCGACAAGAACAGCGCCAGCCCCACGCCCGCCGCCGCGATAAAGATCCAGAGCGCGCAGGAGTACGTCGCCGAGGGCGAGGCCCAGCATCCGAACGACGTCACGAAGACGTACGACGGCAGCACCTCGACGTACTGGAGGACCAACACCTTCCTGGAAGGCCCGCAGCTCGCGCCGTTCAAGCCGGGCGTGGGAATCGTCTACGACCTGGGCTCCGCGAAGGAACTCGCCACGGGATCCATCTCCCTTCGCTACGCTGGCGATCACACGACGGTCGAGCTGTACGCCGCCGACTCGCTGACCCCGGGGTCGATCAGCTCGATGACGAGGATCGGCAGTGTCACCACCACCGGGAACACCGCCACGGTGAAGGTCAGCAAGAAGGTGAAGAGCCAGTACGTGCTCGTGTGGATCACCGCCGTACCGCATTCGGGTGCGGACCCCGACGCGTACGCGCTAGCCGGCTACAAGCAGGCCATCACCGAAGTGAAATTCACAGGCTGACGTCTCACCGGCGGCACCGAAGGCGGAGGGGGCAGATGGCGGAGGGCGCCGGATACGGCGGGGTGAGCGACCAGGATCTGCTCGCCCGCCATGTGGAGGGCGACCCCGATGCCTTCGGTGAGGTCGTCCGCCGGCACCGGGACCGGCTCTGGGCGGTCGCCCTGCGGACCCTGGGGGACCGCGAGGAGGCCGCTGACGCCGTCCAGGACGCTCTGGTCTCCGCCTACAGGGCCGCCCACACCTTCCGGGGCCAGGCGGCCGTCACCACGTGGCTGCACCGGATCACGGTGAACGCCTGCCTCGACCGCGCCCGCAAGGCGGCCTCCCGCAAGACCGCCCCCGTCGATGACACCGAGCGGCTGGAGCAGCTGCTGGAGCCGCATGAATCGGCCTCCGCTCCGGCCGAGCGGAACGATCTGCACCGCCAGCTCCTGGACGCCCTTGGCACCCTGCCCCACGACCAGCGGGCCGCCCTCGTCCTGGTCGACATGCAGGGCTACCCGGTCGCCGAGGCCGCCCGGATCCTCGATGTGCCCACGGGGACGGTGAAAAGCCGCTGTGCCCGCGGCAGAGCCAGACTCCTGCCGTTGCTCACCCATCTGCGACCGGAAAGCACCGGTGACGAAAAGGATCCGGACCCGGCACGGAACCGGGCGGAGGGGACATCCGTCCCACCCGCAGCGGGGCCTCAGGACAGGGGCCCGCAGGACACCGGACCGAGTGATTCAGCCGCGGTGAAGGGCGGAGGTGGGCGAGCGTGACTTCGATGACAGACACCACCGGGCATCCGGACGTCGCGGAGATCTCCGACCTCACCGAGGGCCTGCTGCCACCCGCCCGGACCGCGGAAGTACGACGGCACCTGGAAGAGTGCGAGCTCTGTGCCGATGTCCACGCCTCGCTGGAGGAGATCCGGGGCCTGCTGGGCACACTGCCGGGTCCGCCACGCATGCCGGCTGATGTCGCAGGCCGGATCGACGCCGCACTCGCCGCTGAGGCCCTGCTGAACGCCACGGCACCAACGGCACATGTTTCACGTGAAACATCGCCCCGGGAGATGCCCTCCCCAGGGGACCGCCCCGCTGGGCGACCGAGTGCCGCCGCCGGTCCGGGCCGTAAAGAACGCGGACGGGCCCGCGGTCGACGCCGCCGTACGGTCGTGCTCAGCGCTGTCTTCACCGCCGCGGTCCTGGGCATCGGCTCCTTCTTTCTTCAGTCACTCGGCGGCCACGGGGCCACGACGGCTCAGGGCAAGCCGACGAACTCCGCCGGGACCTTCTCCAAGAGCACCCTCCCGGGTCAGGTGAAGGACCTCCTCGGCACGAAGACGACCCCCCAGCGGGGCTCCCAGAAGCCCTTCACCGTCGAGTCGCAGGCCACCGGCCAGCCAGGCTCTTCGCAAAGCCCCAAGGTCCTGATCCAGCCCTCGGTACGGGTGCCCGCATGCGTCCGTCAGGGCATCAGCCAGCCCGGCGAGGCCCTCGGTGCGAAGCAGGGGACGTACGAAGGGAAGAACGCCTACCTCGTCGTGCTTGCCGACGCCTCCGACGCATCCAGGGTGACGGCGTACATCGTCGATGCGTCCTGCCTCGACAAGACGTCCGCCTCCCCCGGCAAGATCCTCCTGACGGAATCCCTGACCCGCCCCTGAGCCTCCCCTGGGAACGGTCTCAGAGAGGGAACGCATCGTCTCGCCCCGGCCTGGAAATCCGTACGGTGTGGGATCCCCGTGTGCCCGGACACACCGGGAATGCGCGCCCCTTAGGATCCGTTGGGTGGGGTGAGAGCTTCTGACAGAAGCTCTCACCGGTCGAATGACGTAGACCAGAGACGAGGAATCAAGCCGTGAGCGACGTCCGTAACGTGATCATCATCGGCTCCGGGCCCGCCGGCTACACGGCGGCGCTCTACACCGCGCGCGCGTCGCTGAAGCCTCTGGTGTTCGAGGGGGCCGTCACCGCGGGTGGCGCCCTGATGAACACCACCGAGGTGGAGAACTTCCCGGGCTTCCGCGACGGCATCATGGGCCCCGACCTCATGGACAACATGCGGGCGCAGGCCGAGCGCTTCGGCGCCGAACTGATCCCGGACGACGTCGTCTCCGTCGATCTGACCGGTGAGATCAAGACCGTCACCGACACCGCCGGCACCGTCCACAAGGCGAAGGCCGTCATCGTCACCACGGGCTCCCAGCACCGCAAGCTCGGCCTGCCGAACGAGGACGCCCTCTCCGGACGCGGCGTCTCCTGGTGTGCCACCTGTGACGGGTTCTTCTTCAAGGACCAGGACATCGCCGTGATCGGCGGCGGCGACACCGCGATGGAGGAGGCCACTTTCCTCTCCCGGTTCGCCAAGTCCGTGACGATCGTCCACCGCCGCGACACCCTGCGCGCCTCCAAGGCGATGCAGGAGCGCGCCTTCGCCGACCCGAAGATCAAGTTCGCCTGGGACAGCGAGATCGCCGAGGTCCAGGGCGAGCAGAAGCTGGCGGGCCTGAAGCTGCGCAACACCAAGACCGGCGAGCTCTCCGACCTGCCGGTCACCGGCCTGTTCATCGCGATCGGCCACGACCCGCGTACCGAGCTCTTCAAGGGCCAGCTGGACCTCGACGAGGAGGGCTACCTCAAGGTCGCCTCCCCCTCCACGCGCACCAACGTGACGGGGGTGTTCGCCGCCGGTGACGTGGTGGACCACACCTACCGCCAGGCGATCACCGCGGCCGGCACCGGCTGCTCCGCCGCTCTCGACGCCGAGCGCTTCCTCTCCGCCCTCGCGGACGAAGAGAAGGCCGAGGCCGAGAAGACCTCCGTCTGACCTTTCCCCTTCCGCCCCACCGCACGATCAAGCAAAGGAGCCCGCCGTGGCCGGCACCCTGAAGGCAGTAACCGACGCGACGTTCGACGAGGACGTCCTCAAGAGTGACAAGCCCGTCCTGGTGGACTTCTGGGCCGAGTGGTGCGGCCCGTGCCGCCAGATCGCCCCGTCGCTCGAGGCGATCGCCGCCGAGCACGGCGAGAAGATCGAGATCGTCAAGCTGAACATCGACGAGAACCCGAACACGGCGGCCAAGTACGGCGTCATGTCGATCCCGACCCTGAACGTCTACCAGGGTGGCGAGGTCGCCAAGACCATCGTCGGTGCCAAGCCGAAGGCAGCGCTGCTCCGCGACCTTGAGGACTTCATCGCCGAGTGACGTTTCACGTGAAACACGAATGGGCCAACCCCTTGGGGTTGGCCCATTCGCATGGAGGCACTCACAGCGGCCGCAGCGCAGGTTCCTTCTGTACGGCCCCCAGAAGCCGGTCGAGCGCCAGCTCCACGTCTTCCTTCCAGGAGAGCGTTGTACGCAGCTCCAGCCGCAGCCGCGGGTGCGAGGGGTGCTGCCGGACCGTCTTGAAGCCCACGGCCAGCAGATGCTCGGCAGGGAGCAGGCAGGCCGGTTCCTTGTAGCGGGCGTCGCCGAACGCCTCGACCGCTTTGAAGCCCCGCCGCAGCAGATCCTTGGCGACCGTCTGCACCATCACACGTCCGAGACCCTGCCCCTGATAGCCGGGCATGATGAAGCCGGTCATGAGCTGCACGGCGTCCGGTGAGACCGGACTCGTGGGGAATGCCGTGGAGCGCGGGACGTAGGCGGGGGGAGCGTAGAGCACAAAGCCCACCGGCAAGTCGTCGACGTAGACCACTCGGCCGCACGACCCCCAGTCGAGCAGGACAGCGGAGATCCAGGATTCCTTTTCCAGTGCGGATGTGCCTGCTCTCACCGCTGCTTCGCTGCTGACGGGGTCCAGTTCCCAGAAGACACACGAGCGACAGCGCTGGGGAAGGTCCTGAAGGTTGTCCAGCGTGAGCGGTACGAGCCGACGCCCCATGAAGGCTGTTCCTCGCTTCCATCGCCCGCGGCCTTGCGAGCGGCTGTCAGAGCGCTGCGTTCCCTGAGCAGACTGCCGAAGAATCCGACGGTCGCGCCCAGTCCCAGACCCGCGCTCACCAGTCCGGTGCGGCTCATCGATCGCATGGCCCCGCCTCTCTCGGAGGTGCTGCCAACTGCCTAGGTGGATGCGCCATACCGTACGCATCGTATCCACACAGCGATTACATCGACACCGCCTCAAAGCAAAGAGCGGATCGTGTTCCGGTACGTGCCGGACACGATCCGCTCTGCTGTGAGCGGCGGTCAGTCCTCGGGATCTTCGGAGGCCGAGGAGTCGCCGTCGTGGAGCCCCTGGTGCAGGGCCGGCCCCTCTCCCGGGGCGAGCGTGCCGAGGATCCGCTCAAGGTCTTCCATCGAGGCGAACTCGACGGTGATCTTGCCCTTCTTCTGCCCCAGGTCGACCTTCACCCGTGTCTCGAAGCGATCCGAGAGCCGGGTGGCGAGATCGGTGAGCGCCGGAGAGACCCGGGCACCGGCCCGCGGTCCCTTGGCGCGGGTCGTCTGAGGCCGCGAGCCCATGAGGGTCACGATCTCCTCGACGGCCCGCA
Organism: Streptomyces sp. NPDC086519; assembly: GCF_040686075.1. Taxonomy (NCBI): domain Bacteria; kingdom Bacillati; phylum Actinomycetota; class Actinomycetes; order Kitasatosporales; family Streptomycetaceae; genus Streptomyces; species Streptomyces sp. NPDC086519. The sequence continues at coordinate 25,106 of NZ_JBFBJL010000081.1, read as the reverse complement.
CCGACAGCCCCTCGGCCACGATCCGGTGGGCCAGCCGGTCCTGCTCCTCCGAGTCGTCGACAGAGAGCAGGGCCCGGGCGTGCCCGGCCGACAGGACCCCGGCGGCCACCCGGCGCTGGACCGCCGGAGAGAGCTTCAGCAGCCGCAGGGTGTTGGAGACCTGCGGGCGGGAGCGCCCGATGCGGTCGGCCAACTGGTCGTGCGTGCAGTTGAAGTCCTTCAGCAACTGGTCGTAGGCGGCGGCCTCTTCCAGCGGGTTCAGCTGCGCCCGGTGCAGGTTCTCCAGCAACGCGTCCAGGAGGAGCTTCTCGTCGTCCGTCGCCCGGACAATCGCCGGGATCGCCTCCAGGCCGGCCTCACGGCAGGCCCGCCAGCGCCGCTCGCCCATGATGAGTTCGTAGCGGGAAGGACCCAACTGCCGCACGACGACAGGCTGAAGGAGGCCGACCTCCTGAATGGAGGTGACCAGCTCCTGCAGAGCGTCCTCGTCGAAGACCTCACGCGGCTGACGTGGGTTCGGCGTGATGTCGTCGAGGGGGATCTCCGCGAAGTGGGCGCCCATCGGAGGAGCGGGCGTCTCCACGCCGCCTGCGACTCCGAACACCGACGTTTCCTCGGTTTCATGTGAAACAGCCGGCAGCGTCGTCACCTTGGCCGCGGCAACCCCACGGTCGGTCGTCAGTACCGGAACCGCGGCGGGGGACGGAGCTACCGTTCCCCCTATGGCCGTCTGGGCCGGGGTCTTCTCGGTCGGGGCAGCTGGGATCAGTGCACCGAGACCACGACCCAGCCCCCTCCGTCGCTCGCTCACTGGATCCCCTCCACCATGTTCGGGTTGGTCTGAGCGCCGATGTGGGCCTGCGTGGGGTCGTAGCTGACCCCAATGCCCCTCAGCGCGATTTCTCTGGCCGCCTCAAGGTACGAGAGGGCACCGCTCGATCCAGGATCGTAGGTCAGTACCGTCTGCCCGTAGCTCGGCGCCTCGGAGATGCGGACCGAGCGGGGAATGCTCGTCCGCAGCACCTCGTCACCGAAGTGGCTGCGCACCTCGTCCGCGACCTGGGAGGCGAGACGCGTCCGGCCGTCGTACATGGTGAGCAGGATGGTCGACACGTGCAGGTCGGGGTTGAGGTGCCCCCGTACCAGGTCGACGTTGCGCAGCAGCTGGCCAAGGCCTTCCAGCGCGTAGTACTCGCACTGGATCGGGATGAGCACCTCGGCGCCCGCGACGAGTGCGTTGACCGTCAGCAGGCCGAGCGAGGGCGGGCAGTCGATGAGGATGTAGTCCAGCGGCTGCTCGTACGCCTGGATCGCCCGCTGTAGCCGGCTCTCCCGCGCCACCAGGGACACCAGCTCGATCTCCGCACCGGCGAGATCGATCGTGGCGGGGGCGCAGAAGAGGCCCTCGACGTCCACCACCGGCTGGACGACCTCGGCCAGTGGCTTGCTCTCGACCAACACGTCGTAGATGGACGGGACTTCGGCGTGATGGTCGATCCCCAGCGCAGTGGACGCATTGCCCTGTGGGTCGAGGTCGATCACCAGGACGCGGCCACCATGCAGGGCAAGAGACGCGGCAAGGTTGACAGTGGTCGTCGTCTTGCCCACGCCGCCCTTCTGGTTGGCGACCACCATGACTCTGGTCTGCTCCGGACGTGGCAGTCCTTCGCCGGCGCGGCCCAGAGCCTCCACCGCGAGTTGGGCAGCACGACCGATGGGAGTGTCGTCCATCGGAGGCGGTGTTTCACGTGAAACATCCACCCCCATCGACTCGGTACGGGGACCGGGGACCGGATCGGTCATCGGTCCCGCGATGTTGGCGTCGGACCGCAAGGATTCACTCTCCTCGACTTCAGGCTCGCAATGAACAGAGCCTCCCATGCCTTCGGGGTCGTGAACCAGTGAGGCCTGGTGTTCTGTGGAGAAATCCACCTCTGTGGACAACTCCATGCCCCGCAGGGAGGACGGAGTGTCACCAGAGGCCCCCTCTCCGAGGGAGCCGAGAGGCTTTCGGTCGCGCGGTTCGGCCGCAGCGCGACCCCGACTGATGATGCCGTGCAACAGGGAGCGACGTTTCACGTGAAACACGATGCACAGCGAGCGGTACCGAAAAGCCGCGACACTCCGTCATGCGTAGGTTTGGCAGCTTGTGTGGAGTACGTCTGGTCGTCAGGACGGATCAGCGGCGCCTACGCGCCCTCCCGGTACGAGCCGCCTTCGCCCTCTTGGCCGCGAAACGCACACCCCCTGGGCTCTCCCCGACCTCCACACGGACGACGGTCGACAGCGGATCCACCACGCCCTCACCCACATGCAGGATCGACGTGGACACCGCACCGAGCTTGGTCAGCGCCGTGGCCGCGGCCTTCAGCTCCTCCTCCGCCGTGTCCCCCTTGAGGGCGAGCATCTCGCCATAGGGACGCAGCAGGGGGATGCCCCAGGCGGCCAGCCGGTCCAGCGGGGCCACGGCCCGGGCCGTCACCACATGCACCGGAGGCAGCTTCCCCATGACCTCCTCGGCACGGCCCCGCACCACGGTCACGTGGTCCAGGCCGAGCAGCTCGACCACCTCGGTGAGAAAGTTGGTGCGCCGCAGCAGCGGCTCCAGGAGGGTGATGCTGAGGTCCTCCCGGACCAGCGCCAGCGGAATGCCCGGCAGGCCCGCACCCGAACCCACATCGCACACGGTCACCCCCTCGGGAACGGCCTCCGAGAGCACCGCGCAGTTCAGCAGGTGCCGCTCCCACAGGCGGGGCACTTCCCGTGGGCCGATCAGACCACGCTGCACGCCTGCCTCGGCGAGCAGCTCCGCGTAGCGGACCGCATCGGCGAAGCGCTCGCCGAACACTTCCCGCGCCTGTTCGGGCGCCGGGGGGAGCTCCGCAGCCTCCGTCACGGGGGACCGTCCTTCCGTACAGCGCCGGCGCTCCACGCGCCGGCCACCAGAACTACCAGGCTGACAAAGTTCGGCCCCGCCTGCTCAACAGACGGGGCCGGTGAAACGGGGGGACCGCTCAGGCGGGCAGTACGACGACGAACCGCTGGGGCTCCTCGCCCTCCGACTCGCTGCGCAGCCCGGCGGACTTGACCGCGTCGTGCACGACCTTGCGCTCGAACGGGGTCATCGGCTTGAGCTTCACGGGCTCGCCGGTGCTCTTCACCTCGGCGGCGGCCTTGGCGCCCAGCTCGGAGAGCTCGGCGCGCTTCTTGGCGCGGTAACCGGCGATGTCAAGCATCAGCCGACTGCGGTCACCGGTCTCGCGGTGCACGGCCAGGCGGGTCAGCTCCTGGAGCGCCTCCAGCACCTCGCCGTCGCGGCCGACCAGCTTCTGCAGGTCCCGGCTGCCCGAATCGCTGATGATCGACACGGAGGCGCGGTCGGCCTCGACATCCATGTCGATGTCGCCGTCGAGGTCGGCGATGTCCAGCAGACCTTCGAGGTAGTCCGCCGCGATCTCGCCCTCCTGCTCCAGGCGGGTCAGGGTGTCTGCACCCTCGGCAGCGGCGGAGGTGGTGCCTTCCGTCACGGGATGGGCTCCTTCTTACTTCTTGGACGGGGACTTGGGGCGCTGCGGACCGCCCTTGCGCTGACCGGACTGGGCCCTGCTGCGGCCGTTGGAGCCACTCTTCGGGGCCTGCTGGGCAGCCGGCTTGGCGTCCTGCGGCTCGTCGGACTTCTCCAGCGAGGTCGTCGTGTCCGCCGCAGCCGACGCATCATCCGCAGCCGACGAGTCGGAAGCCGACGTGGAGTCGTCGGCCGCCTTCGCCGCAGCGGACTGCCGCTGGGCCTTGGTCTGGCGCTTGGGCTGCTGGCGCTTGGCCGCGACGGTGCTCGTGACGCCGTCCTCGGTCTGCGCGACGGCCTGGGCCTCGCCCTTCACCACGGTGCCGTCGGCCTGGGCCACGAGACCGGCCTTGGTCAGCCCGTTGATGAACTTGCGCTCGAACTCGTTGCGGTCCCGGCCCTTGGCGACGATCGCCTTGATGATGGTCTTCTCGCTGCGCCGACGGGTCTTGCCGTGGTGCGTGACGTGCTTGGTCAGGCGCTCCAGGTACGCGGCCTGGGCCTTGGAACCCGGGGTCGGGTTGTTGCGGATGACGTACATCTGCTGGCCCATGGTCCACACGTTGGTGGTCAGCCAGTAGACGAGGACACCGACCGGGAAGTTGATACCGAAGACGGCGAACATGACCGGGAAGACGTACATCAGCATCTTCTGCTGCTGCATGAACGGCGTCTTCACCGTGGTGTCGACGTTCTTCGTCATCAGCTGGCGCTGCGTGTAGAACTGCGACGCCGACATCAGGACGATCATGATCGCGGTGACGACCCGGACGTCCGTGAGGGAGGCACCGAGCGCCTCCACCTTCGACGAGCCGTCCGTGAACTTCGCGGCGAGCGGGGCACCGAAGATGTGCGCCTTCTGGGCACTGGCCAGCAAGGACTCGTTGATCACGCCGATGGTTTGGTTCGACGCAATGCCGTTGAGCACGTGGTACAGGGCGAAGAAGAACGGGGACTGCGCCAGGATGGGAAGGCACGAGGAGAGCGGGTTGGTGCCCGACTCCTTGTACAGCTTCATCATCTCTTCGGACTGGCGCTGCTTGTCGTTCTTGTAGCGCTCCTGGATCTTCTTCATCTCGGGCTGGAGCGTCTGCATGGCCCGGGTCGCCTTGATCTGCTTCACGAAGAGCGGGATCAGGCAGATGCGGATCAGAATCACCAGGGACACGATGGACAAGCCCCAGGCCCAGCCCGTGTCGGGACCGAAGATCTTCCCGTACACCGAGTGGAACTGGACGATGACCCATGAGACGGGTGTCGTGATGAAGCTGAACAGGCTGGCAATCGTGTCCACTAATCATGCTCCTTGGGCATGGGACGAAGTCTCTGCGGCCGGGCTCGAGGGAAGCCCGGAGACAGGCTTCTCCTCGGTGGCCGGTTCGGCGGCGGAGGACCCGCCCCTGCGTGCGCGCCAGGCGTCACGCAGCATTTCGTGCCACCGCGGGCGCTTGCGCGGCGGGACGTGATCCACACCGCCGAGCGACCACGGATTGCACCGCAGGATGCGCCAGGCCGTGAGTGCAGTGCCCTTGATCGCACCGTGCCGGTCGATGGCCGTATAGCCGTAGTGGGAGCACGACGGGTAGTACTTGCACACCGGACCCAGCAGCGGACTGATCGTCCACTGGTACAGCTTGATCAGAGCCAGCAGCGGGTATTTCATCGCGCGCCCCCTCCCAGCAGCCGCTCGATGGCGGCATCCAGGTCTCGGGCCAGCTGTGCATGGTCGGCGTCGCCCGCTCCGGGCAGCGCTCGTACGACTACCAGGCTACCGGGGGGAAACAGGGCGACTCGCTCACGCATCAGATGACGCAGTCTGCGCTTCACTGTGTTGCGCACCACGGCACCACCCACGGCCTTGCTCACGACGAAACCCGCACGCGTCGGGGGAGCGCTCTCCCCAGGCGCGTGCGGGTCCGTGGCACCGCTACGAAAGTGGACGACGAGGGACGGGCGACCGGCCCGGCGCCCCCGTCGTACCGCGGTCGCGAAGTCCTCGCGCCGCCTCAGCCGATGCTCGGTAGGCAGCACGACGTCATGACCTGATCGGGATCAGGCGGACAGGCTGGCGCGACCCTTTGCACGACGGTTCGCGAGAATCGCGCGGCCGGCACGGGTACGCATCCGCAGGCGGAAGCCGTGGGTCTTCGCGCGACGACGGTTGTTCGGCTGGAAGGTGCGCTTGCTCACTCGGGGGCTCCAGAAATCAAATCGGTGTGGCGGGTGCCGTCCTGGCTGTCACCGTGCGCCCACGAGTAGCTCGCATCACGCCCGAGTGCACCGCTTCCCGATCACCTTCAGCGATCTGTGCCCATCGGAGGCAGGCGGCAGCAGCCATCGACAACTCGACCTGGTTACGGTACGCGGGGCTACGCCATTCGGTCAAACCAGCAGTGACGGACGGACACTATCCACAGGCTGGGGACAACAACTTGAACCGCACCCGCCACGCTGACTACCGTGGCTGAACTCCGATTCGTTCCTTTATCCCCGCCCGACCCGATATTCATCCCAACCCGTCCTCGAACCACACGTTCGTGGGACCTGTGAGAGAGCGTGCCCTGTGGCTGACGTACCTGCCGATCTTGCCGCAGTGTGGCCACGAGTACTGGAGCAGCTCCTCGGTGAGGGCCGCGGTCAGGGTGTGGAGGCGAAGGACGAACACTGGATCCGGCGCTGCCAGCCGCTTGCGCTGGTCGCGGACACCGCCCTGCTCGCAGTACCGAACGAATTTGCGAAGAACGTACTGGAGGGCCGTCTCGCACCGATCGTCAGCGAGACCCTGAGCCGCGAGTGCGGACGACCCATCCGGATCGCGATCACCGTGGACGAGTCCGCGGGCGAGCCCCCGCCCCCGCCCGTGCAGCAGCAGCGTTACGAGGAGCCCGAGCTCCCGTCGTCGCCGTACGAGGGAGGGTACGGCCGGCACCGCGCCGACCAGCTGCCCGCTCCGGGCGGCCGCGACCAGCTCCCGACCGCCCGGCCCGCCTACCCCTCCGAGTACCAGCGCCCCGAACCCGGCGCCTGGCCGCGCCCCGGACAGGACGAGTACAGCTGGCAGCAGCCGCGGCTCGGCTTTCCCGAACGCGACCCCTATGCCTCGCCGTCCCAGGACACCTACCGCTCGGACGGTTACGGGGACTCGTACGGCCAGGACTACCGCCCGCAGCAGCCGCTGGACCGTCCGCCGTACGAACCGCCGCGCCCCGACTACGACCGGTCCGACTACGAGCGACCCGCCCATGACAGGCCCGCCCATGACAGGTCCGACTACGACCGGGACTCCGGGCGCCGTGAGCTGCCCGAGTCCTCGGGCGGCCCGGGTCCGGGCCACCGCGGAGGTCCGGGACGGCCGGACCTCCCGAACATGCAGAGCGGCGGCGGGCCCGGGCCACTCGGCGCGAAGCCCGCGCCGGCCGGCGGCCCCGGTGAGCCGACCGCGCGGCTGAACCCGAAGTACCTCTTCGACACGTTCGTCATCGGCGCGTCCAACCGCTTCGCGCACGCGGCCGCGGTCGCCGTCGCCGAGGCACCCGCGAAGGCGTACAACCCCCTCTTCATCTACGGGGAGTCGGGGCTCGGCAAGACGCACCTCCTGCACGCGATCGGGCACTACGCGCGGAGCCTCTACCCGGGCACGCGCGTGCGGTACGTGAGCTCGGAGGAGTTCACCAACGAGTTCATCAACTCCATCCGCGACGGCAAGGGCGACAGCTTCCGCAAGCGCTACCGCGAGATGGACATCCTGCTCGTCGACGACATCCAGTTCCTCGCGGACAAGGAGTCGACGCAGGAGGAGTTCTTCCACACCTTCAACACGCTCCACAACGCCAACAAGCAGATCGTGCTCTCCAGCGACCGGCCGCCCAAGCAACTGGTCACGCTGGAGGACCGGCTGCGCAACCGGTTCGAGTGGGGTCTGATCACCGACGTCCAGCCGCCGGAACTGGAGACGAGGATCGCGATCCTCCGCAAGAAGGCGGTGCAGGAGCAGCTGAACGCGCCGCCGGAGGTGCTGGAGTTCATCGCCTCCCGCATCTCGCGCAACATCCGCGAGCTGGAGGGCGCGCTGATCCGGGTGACGGCGTTCGCGTCGCTCAACCGGCAGCCGGTCGATCTCGGGCTGACCGAGATCGTGCTGAAGGACCTGATCCCCGGGGGCCAGGACTCGACACCGGAGATCAGCGCCACGGCGATCATGGCGGCGACCGCGGACTACTTCGGGCTCACGGTCGAGGACCTGTGCGGGAGCTCACGCGGGCGGCAGCTGGTCACGGCGCGGCAGATCGCGATGTACCTGTGCCGGGAGCTGACGGATCTGTCGCTGCCGAAGATCGGGGCGCAGTTCGGGAACCGGGACCACACGACCGTGATGCACGCCGACCGGAAGATCCGGGCGCTGATGGCCGAGCGGCGGTCGATCTACAACCAGGTGACCGAGCTGACCAACCGGATCAAGAACGGATAGCGGTTCAACCGACGGTTCTACGGCCTTCAGGCGCCCTTGGGAGAAGTCCCGGGGGCGCCTTCTGGCGTCCTGGGGTCTTCAGGGAGTGGTCCAGAGCGCACCCGTGAGGGCTGGTCGCGACCACGCGGCGGAGTCGCATATCGGCACAGCCCCGCGCCCCTGAGGGGCGCTCCAGCGGGGTCCGCTGTTCGAATACCTGCCGGGTTACGGCCGTCCTCCACAGATTTGCCGACTTTCTCGCGTCCACACCCTGGGGACTGAGAAGTTGTCCCGAACGCCGTCCACAGGCTGGGGGTTGAAAACGCATCAGGGCAGCTCAGGTGGCTGTGGAATGGTGGACAACGGATCTCCACAGACTGTGGACGAAGAAAGGATCCACAGGCTGTGCACGAAGTTGTCCACCGGTAGCCCACAGGATGAGGGGCGGTTGTCCCCAGCGATCCCCAGCTTCTCCACACCGCTGTCCACTGTTCGGCAACGCGACGCGCCCGCTCACCGAGTCGAGTGAAAGGCGTCACACGAAGGTGCCGGGTTGGCCTGTGGGAAAGGTGGGTAAAGCTGGGGACGGTGCTGGGGAGAACTCCCCTCAGGCTGTGCACGGCGTGTGCAGAACTTTCTGTTCTCCACAGCGACGCCCGGTTGTCCACCGGTCCCACCCACAGGGGCAGTGGACAAAATCTCGGCCCTGAGCTGGGCAAACGAGGTTATCCACGGTATCCACAGCCCCTACTACTACTCCCAACTAGAGAGAGCTGGGAATCCGTTTCGAAGAGGGCCCTGTGCACAACTCGCTCTCCGGCCTCTGACCGCGCCTCGTCACGACTTGACCCCGACGGGCACCAGCTGTCAGTGCGGTGCGTCAGACTGGTCCCCGGTGTTCTTCCCCTCCCCGGGGCCGACGACACCGGGACAGACGACGAAGACGCAGCAGGGCTAGAGGCCCCGGCAACAGCAGGAGGCGGGCTTACGGTGAAGATCCGGGTGGAACGCGACGTACTCGCGGAGGCAGTGGCCTGGGCGGCTCGCAGCCTCCCGGCCCGTCCGCCGGCGCCGGTCCTCGCCGGCCTGCTGCTGAAGGCGGAGGACGGCCAGCTGAGCCTGTCCAGCTTCGACTACGAGGTCTCCGCGCGGGTCAGCGTCGAGACCGAGGTCGAGGAGGAGGGCACCGTCCTCGTCTCGGGCCGGCTGCTCGCCGACATCTGCCGGGCGCTCCCCAACCGGCCGGTGGAGATTTCCACAGACGGTGTACGGGCCACGGTGGTCTGCGGATCGTCCCGGTTCACGCTGCACACCCTGCCCGTGGAGGAGTACCCGTCCCTGCCGCAGATGCCGAACGCGACCGGCACGGTCCCCGGTGAGGTCTTCGCCTCCGCGGTCTCCCAGGTGGCCATCGCCGCCGGGCGTGACGACACGCTGCCGGTGCTGACCGGTGTGCGGATCGAGATCGAGGGCGACACGGTCACCCTGGCCTCCACCGACCGCTACCGCTTCGCGGTCCGTGAGTTCCTGTGGAAGCCGGAGAACCCGGAGGCCTCCGCGGTCGCCCTGGTGCCCGCCAAGACGCTCCTGGACACCGCCAAGGCCCTCACGAGCGGCGACAGCGTCATCCTGGCCCTGTCCGGCTCCGGTGCCGGTGAGGGGCTCATCGGTTTCGAGGGCGCGGGCCGCCGGACGACCACGCGGCTGCTCGAAGGCGACCTGCCGAAGTACCGCACGCTGTTCCCGACCGAGTTCAACTCCGTCGCGGTGATCGAGACCGCCCCCTTCGTGGAGGCAGTCAAGCGCGTCGCCCTGGTCGCTGAGCGGAACACGCCGGTGCGGCTCAGCTTCGAGCAGGGCGTGCTGATCCTGGAGGCCGGTTCCAGCGACGACGCACAGGCTGTGGAAAGGGTCGACGCGCAGCTGGACGGCGACGACATCTCGATCGCCTTCAACCCCACCTTCCTGCTGGACGGTCTCAGCGCCATCGACTCGCCGGTCGCCCAGCTGTCGTTCACGACGTCCACCAAGCCCGCGCTGCTCAGCGGCAAGCCGGCGTTGGACGCGGAGGCCGACGAGGCCTACAAGTACCTGATCATGCCGGTGCGCCTCAGCGGCTGAGTCGTCCACAGCTGTGCATGGTGCCGGGCGGTTCCCTGTGGGTACCCGGCACCGTGGCACGGTGGGTTTCCCCAGGTGAGCGGCTATGCCCACAACTGTGCGCAAAGGGTCGCGATTAGGCTCGGACGCGGCACGAACGTGCCTCTCCTGCCACACCGCAACCTAAGGAACCAACTGATGGAGCTCGGTCTCGTCGGCCTCGGCAAGATGGGCGGCAACATGCGCGAGCGGATCCGCCGCGCGGGCCACACCGTCGTCGGATACGACCGCAACCCGGACCTCGCCGATGTCCACAGCCTGGAAGAGCTTGTGGGCAAGCTCAGCGGGCCGCGCGTGGTGTGGGTGATGGTCCCGGCCGGGGCGCCGACGCAGTCCACGATCGACGAGCTGGCCGAGCTTCTGGAGCCCGGTGACGTGGTCGTCGACGGCGGCAACTCGCGCTGGACGGACGACGAGAAGCACGCCGAGGAGCTGGCCGCCAAGGGCATCGGTTTCGTCGACTGCGGGGTCTCCGGCGGTGTCTGGGGCCTGGAGAACGGCTACGCGCTGATGTACGGCGGGGACGCCGAGCACGTCGAGAAGGCCCGGCCGGTCTTCGACGCGCTCAAGCCCGAGGGCGACTTCGGTTCGGTGCACGCCGGCAAGGTCGGCGCGGGCCACTTCGCGAAGATGGTCCACAACGGCATCGAGTACGCGATGATGCAGGCCTACGCCGAGGGCTGGGAGCTCCTGGAGAAGGTCGACTCCGTCACGGACGTGCGCGAGGTCTTCCGCTCCTGGCAGGAAGGGACGGTCATCCGTTCCTGGCTGCTCGACCTCGCGGTGAACGCCCTCGACGAGGACGAGCACCTGGACAGGCTGAAGGGTTATGCACAGGACTCCGGCGAGGGCCGGTGGACTGTGGAGGCCGCCATAGACAACGCGGTACCGCTGCCCGCGATCACCGCCTCGCTGTTCGCGCGGTTCGCCTCCCGGCAGGACGACTCGCCGCAGATGAAGATGATCGCCGCGCTGCGCAACCAGTTCGGCGGCCACGCCGTAACGGCGAAGTAGCACCAGGCAGAGACGAAGTAGCAGGTCACGGGGAGGTCGGCGAAAAACCCATGCACGTCACGCATCTGTCGCTGGCCGACTTCCGCTCCTATGCCCGGGTCGAGGTCCCGCTCGACCCGGGCGTCACCGCCTTCGTCGGTCCCAACGGCCAGGGCAAGACCAATCTCGTCGAGGCCGTCGGCTATCTCGCCACTCTCGGCAGCCACCGGGTCGCCTCCGACGCTCCCCTGGTCCGCATGGGTGCCGACCGGGCGATCATCCGGGCCCAGGTCCGGCAGGGCGACCGGCAGCAGCTGGTCGAGCTGGAGCTCAACCCCGGCAAGTCCAACCGCGCCCGCATCAACAGATCCTCGCAGGTCAGGCCGCGTGACGTGCTGGGGATCATACGGACCGTGCTGTTCGCGCCCGAGGACCTCGCGCTGGTGAAGGGCGATCCCGGCGAGCGGCGCCGCTTCCTGGACGAGCTGATCACCGCGCGGTCGCCGCGGATGGCCGGTGTGCGGTCCGACTACGAGCGGGTGCTCAAGCAGCGGAACACTTTGCTGAAGACCGCGGCCCTGGCGCGGCGGCACGGCGGTCGCGCGGGGACGGATCTTTCGACGCTGGACGTGTGGGACCAGCATCTCGCGCGTGCGGGCGCCGAGCTGCTCGCCCAGCGGCTCGACCTGGTCGCCGCGATCCAGCCGCTGGCCGACAAGGCGTACGAGCAGCTGGCGCCGGGCGGTGGTCCGGTCATGCTGGAGTACAAGCCGTCGGCGCCCGGTGAGGCGCACACGCGCGAGGATCTGTACGTCCAGCTGATGGCGGCCCTGGCGGACGCCCGCAAGCAGGAGATCGAGCGGGGCGTGACGCTGGTCGGTCCGCACCGCGACGACCTGGTTCTCAAGCTCGGGCAGTTGCCCGCCAAGGGATACGCCTCGCACGGCGAGTCCTGGTCGTACGCGCTGGCGCTGCGCCTCGCGTCGTACGACCTGCTGCGTGCCGAGGGGAACGAGCCGGTGCTGGTGCTCGACGACGTGTTCGCCGAGCTGGACGCGCGGCGCCGGGAGCGGCTGGCGGAGCTGGTCGCGCCCGGGGAGCAGGTGCTGGTCACCGCCGCGGTGGACGACGACGTACCGCACATCCTCACGGGGGCGCGGTACGCGGTGGCCGACGGGGCGGTGGAGCGCGCATGAGCACGGACGGACCCGGGCCCGCGCCCAAGGACGAACCCTCCGGTGTCGACCTCGCGCGCGTGGCGCTCAGGGCGGCCAGGGAGGCGGCACGCGCGCGTGGGGACGTGGCGCAGCAGCGGAAGCAGGCGCGGCGTGGTGGCCTGCGCTCCGGCGCGCGGGCCGACGGCCGCGACCCCATGGCGTTGGGTTCCGCGATCAACCGGCTGATCACCGAGCGAGGCTGGGAGACGCCGGCCGCGGTGGGCGGGGTGATGGGCCGCTGGCCGGAGATCGTCGGCGAGGATCTGGCCAAGCACTGTGTGCCGCAGCGCTACGACGAGGACGAGCGGGTGCTGGTCGTCCAGTGCGACTCCACGGCCTGGGCGACGCAGTTGCGTCATCTCGCGCCCGCGCTGGTCGCCCGTCTGAACGAGGACCTGGGGCACGGCACCGTACGCCTGATCAAGGTGCTCAATCCCGGTGGGCCGCCCCGGCGCTACGGCCCGCTGCGCGCCCCTGGGAGCACGGGGCCCGGGGATACCTACGGGTGACCTGCGGGTGACTTACGTCACGATCGCAGCCGGGTGCGGTGCCGTTGTACGGCCGGCCCGGCTGATCGTCGTACGACCGCACGCGGTTGCGAATCGCGACCTGACCCCGGAGTAGCCAAGGGTTGACAGCGGAAAGCGCTGAGTGCCTCCGTGAGCCTCTTGGAGCCCCCATCCGTATATCGGGAGTCGGCACAGGCCGGTTCAGGGCGGCACATGCGGACTCAGGTACCGGCAAACCCCCATCACTGTCGGCGCTACCGGTAGACTGGGAGACAATCCCGCCCCGAACGTGGGGACCGTCCGGGAAAAGCTGAGCAACGCTGATCAAGGCTTACCAACGCAACATGCCGCAGCCGCTCCGGCAACCCGCCGACGAGCCTGGCTCGTGCTGTGCCAGAAAGGGCGCTTCGTGGCCGATTCCGGCAACCCCAACGAGAACATCCCGTCCACCGACGCCGGCGCGCACGCTGAGGCCACCGCCTCCGGTTCGTACGACGCCAGCGCCATCACCGTGCTCGAAGGGCTGGACGCGGTCCGCAAGCGACCCGGTATGTACATCGGCTCCACCGGTGAACGCGGCCTGCACCACCTGGTGCAGGAGGTTGTGGACAACTCCGTCGACGAGGCTCTGGCGGGCTACGCGGACACGATCGATGTGACGATCCTGGCCGACGGCGGCGTGCGCGTCGTCGACAACGGTCGTGGCATCCCGGTCGGCATCGTGCCCTCGGAGGGCAAGCCGGCCATCGAGGTCGTGCTGACCGTGCTGCACGCGGGCGGCAAGTTCGGCGGTGGCGGTTACGCGGTCTCCGGCGGTCTGCACGGCGTCGGCGTCTCCGTGGTGAACGCCCTGTCGACCAGGGTGGCCGTCGAGGTCAGGACCGACGGCCACCGCTGGACGCAGGACTACAAGCTCGGCGTCCCCACCGCCCCGCTGGCCAAGCACGAGGAGACCGGCGAGAGCGGTACCTCGGTCACGTTCTGGGCCGACCCGGACATCTTCGAGACCACCGAGTACTCCTTCGAGACGCTGTCGCGGCGCTTCCAGGAGATGGCGTTCCTCAACAAGGGCCTGACGATCCGGCTCACCGACGAACGCGAGCAGGCGAAGGCCGTCGCCGGCGCGGACGAGGCGGGTGCGGACGAGAAGGCCGAGGTCAAGACCGTCACGTACCACTACGAGGGCGGCATCGTCGACTACGTGAAGTACCTCAACTCCCGCAAGGGAGACGTGGTGCACCCCACGATCATCGACCTGGAGGCCGAGGACCGGGACAAGAGCCTGTCCCTCGAGGTCGCCATGCAGTGGAACACCGGCTACAGCGAGGGCGTGTACTCGTTCGCCAACATCATCCACACCCACGAGGGCGGCACCCACGAGGAGGGCTTCCGCGCGGCGCTCACCTCGTTGATCAACAAGTACGCGCGGGACAAGAAGCTGCTCCGTGAGAAGGACGACAACCTCACCGGTGACGACATCCGCGAGGGTCTGACCGCGATCATCTCGGTCAAGCTGAGCGAGCCGCAGTTCGAGGGTCAGACGAAGACCAAGCTGGGCAACACGGAGGCCAAGACCTTCGTGCAGAAGGCGGTCTACGAGCACCTGAACGACTGGCTGGACCGCAACCCGGTCGAGGCGGCGGACATCATCCGCAAGGGCATCCAGGCGGCCACCGCGCGCGTGGCGGCCCGCAAGGCCCGTGACCTGACCCGCCGCAAGGGCCTGCTCGAATCGGCGTCCCTGCCGGGCAAGCTCTCCGACTGCCAGTCGAACGACCCCACCAAGTGCGAGATCTTCATCGTCGAGGGTGACTCCGCCGGCGGTTCGGCCAAGTCCGGCCGCAACCCGCAGTACCAGGCGATCCTCCCGATCCGCGGCAAGATCCTCAACGTCGAGAAGGCGCGGATCGACAAGATCCTGCAGAACCAGGAGATCCAGGCGCTGATCTCGGCGTTCGGCACGGGTGTGCACGAGGACTTCGACATCGAGAAGCTCCGCTATCACAAGATCATCCTGATGGCGGACGCCGACGTCGACGGCCAGCACATCAACACCCTGCTGCTGACCTTCCTGTTCCGCTTCATGCGGGACCTTGTGGAGCAGGGGCACGTGTACCTGTCCCGTCCGCCGCTCTACAAGATCAAGTGGGGCCGGGACGAGGTCGAGTACGCGTACTCCGACCGTGAGCGCGACGCGCTGCTGGAGCTCGGCCGTCAGCGCGGCAAGCGTGTCAAGGAGGACTCGATCCAGCGCTTCAAGGGTCTCGGCGAGATGAACGCCGAGGAGCTGCGCGTGACCACCATGGACGTCGACCACCGGGTCCTCGGCCAGGTCACCCTCGATGACGCCGCCCAGGCCGACGACCTGTTCTCGGTCCTGATGGGCGAGGACGTCGAGGCCCGCCGCCAGTTCATCCAGCGCAACGCCAAGGACGTCCGCTTCCTCGACATCTGAGTCGGTCTCAGCTGACCGCACCAGGAAGGATCTTCACCAGCTATGGCCGACGAGAACACCCCTGTCACCCCCGAAGAGGGCGGCGACGTCGTGATGCGCATCGAGCCCGTCGGGCTCGAAACGGAGATGCAGCGCTCGTACCTGGACTACGCGATGTCCGTCATCGTGTCCCGCGCGCTGCCCGACGTCCGTGACGGCCTCAAGCCCGTCCACCGCCGTGTGCTGTACGCGATGTACGACGGCGGCTACCGCCCCGAGCGCGGCTTCTACAAGTGCGCCCGTGTCGTCGGCGACGTCATGGGCAACTACCACCCGCACGGCGACTCCTCCATCTACGACGCCCTGGTCCGGCTCGCCCAGCCCTGGTCGATGCGGATGCCGCTCGTCGACTCCAACGGCAACTTCGGTTCCCCGGGCAACGACCCGGCGGCCGCCATGCGGTACACCGAGTGCAAGATGGCGCCGCTGTCGATGGAGATGGTCCGCGACATCGACGAGGAGACCGTCGACTTCACGGACAACTACGACGGCCGCTCCCAGGAGCCGACCGTCCTGCCGTCCCGTTTCCCGAACCTGCTGATCAACGGCTCGGCCGGGATCGCGGTCGGCATGGCCACCAACATCCCGCCGCACAACCTGCGCGAGGTCGCGGCCGGCGCCCAGTGGTACCTGGAGAACCCGGAGGCCTCGCACGAGGAGCTCCTGGACGCGCTGATCGACCGGATCAAGGGCCCCGACTTCCCGACCGGTGCGCTGGTCGTCGGCCGCAAGGGCATCGAGGAGGCCTACCGCACGGGCCGCGGCTCGATCACCATGCGCGCGGTCGTCGAGGTCGAGGAGATCCAGAACCGCCAGTGCCTGGTGGTGACGGAGCTGCCGTACCAGGTGAACCCCGACAACCTCGCGCAGAAGATCGCCGACCTGGTCAAGGACGGCAAGGTCGGCGGCATCGCGGACGTGCGGGACGAGACGTCGTCGCGTACCGGTCAGCGGCTGGTGATCGTGCTGAAGCGGGACGCGGTCGCCAAGGTCGTCCTGAACAACCTGTACAAGCACACCGACCTGCAGACGAACTTCGGCGCCAACATGCTGGCGCTGGTCGACGGCGTGCCGCGCACCCTGTCGCTGGACGCGTTCATCCGGCACTGGGTGACGCACCAGATCGAGGTCATCGTCCGCCGTACGCGCTTCAGGCTGCGCAAGGCCGAGGAGCGGGCGCACATCCTGCGCGGTCTGCTGAAGGCGCTGGACGCGATCGACGAGGTCATCGCGCTGATCCGGGCCAGTGACACGGTCGAGATCGCGCGCACGGGCCTGATGGAGCTCCTGGAGATCGACGAGATCCAGGCCAACGCCATCCTCGAGATGCAGCTGCGGCGCCTGGCCGCCCTGGAGCGCCAGAAGATCATCCAGGAGCACGACGAACTCCAGGCGAAGATCACCGAGTACAACCGGATCCTCGCCTCGCCGGTGCGGCAGCGCGGCATCGTCAGCGAGGAACTGGCCGCGATCGTCGAGAAGTACGGCGACGACCGCAAGACCATGCTGGTGCCCTACGACGGTGACATGTCCATCGAGGACCTGATCGCCGAGGAGGACATCGTGGTCACCGTCACGCGCGGTGGCTACGTCAAGCGGACCAAGACGGACGACTACCGGGCGCAGAAGCGCGGTGGCAAGGGCGTGCGGGGCGCGAAGCTGAAGGAAGACGACATCGTCGACCACTTCTTCGTCTCCACCACGCACCACTGGCTGCTGTTCTTCACCAACAAGGGCCGGGTGTACCGGGCGAAGGCCTACGAGCTGCCGGACGCCGGCCGGGACGCGCGCGGTCAGCACGTGGCGAACCTGCTGGCCTTCCAGCCGGACGAGGCGATCGCCGAGATCCTCGCGATCCGGGACTACGACGCGGCGCCCTACCTGGTGCTGGCCACCAAGGCCGGTCTGGTCAAGAAGACGCCTCTGAAGGATTACGATTCGCCCCGCTCCGGCGGTGTCATCGCGATCAACCTGCGTGAGCGCGAGGACGGTTCCGACGACGAACTGATCGGCGCCGAGCTGGTCTCGGCGGACAGTGATCTGCTTCTGATCAGCAAGAAAGCGCAGTCGATCAGGTTCACCGCCTCCGACGACACTCTGCGTCCCATGGGCCGGGCCACCTCCGGTGTCAAGGGCATGAGTTTCCGTGAGGGGGATGAACTTCTGTCGATGAATGTTGTTCGACCCGGTACGTTCGTGTTCACTGCCACCGACGGGGGGTACGCGAAGCGGACCCGTGTCGACGAGTACCGCGTCCAGGGCCGCGGCGGCCTCGGTATCAAGGCCGCCAAGATCGTGGAGGACCGTGGCTCGCTCGTCGGCGCGCTGATCGTCGAGGAGAACGACGAGATCCTCGCCATCACCCTGTCCGGCGGTGTGATTCGTACGCGAGTCAGCGGGGTCAGGGAGACGGGCCGTGACACCATGGGCGTCCAACTGATCAACCTGGGCAAGCGCGATGCCGTCGTCGGCATCGCACGTAACGCCGAGGCCGGCAGCGAGGCGGAGGAAGTCGACGGCGAGGACGCCGTGGACGAGACCGCCGAGGGTGTCGCGACCAGCGGCACGGACGAGGGTGAGGCGCCCTCGGCCGAGTAGGCACGAGGAGTGAGTCATCGTGAGCGGAGCCACGGGCGCCGGATCGGCCGGTACCTCGACGGGTACGGATGCGGACGGCGGCGGCCGTGGCTCCGCCGCGTCCGACGGGGGCGGTGCGCCGCAGCAGGCGGACACGCACACCACCCAGCTGAAGGCGATCAAGGCGCCCGGAACGGCGCCCGCGCCGGATGCGCAAGGATCGCAGGGGGGATCCGTGACCGACACCCGAGGGCCGGCCGCGCCGGGCGACCGGCCGGCGCCCGCGCAGTCGCAGCAGCAGGGCGCTTCCCCGCTTCCGGGGGAACGGCGTGCCGAGCAGCCCGCCGGGCCCTACCACCCGCCGCAGGCCTACCCGGCGGCGCACGCCCCACAGGCCGCACAGGCGCCCGCGGCAGGCGTACGACGGCCCCGCACCGGCGCCGGCACGCGCACCGCCCCGCGCACCCGCAAGGCCCGCCTGCGGGTCGCCAAGGCCGACCCCTGGTCGGTGATGAAGGTCAGCTTCCTGCTCTCCATCGCGCTGGGCATCTGCTCGATCGTGGCGGCGGCGGTGCTGTGGATGGTCCTGGACGCGATGGGCGTCTTCTCGACCGTCGGCGGCACGATCTCGGAGGCCACCGGTTCGAACGAGTCCAACGGCTTCGACCTCCAGTCGTTCCTGTCGCTGCCGCACGTCCTGATGTTCACGGCGATCATCGCGGTCATCGACGTCGTCCTCGCGACGGCGCTGGCGACCCTCGGCGCGTTCATCTACAACCTCTCCGCGGGCTTCGTCGGCGGCATCGAGCTGACCTTGGCCGAGGACGAGTAACCGGGCTTCAAACCTCGCCCGGCGATCCCCCGACAACCGATTTTGGGACTGCCCCGGTCGTGCGCTAATCTTCAGGAGTCAGCGCGCGGGACACACACCGCAGAGCGCGGCGGGGCTATAGCTCAGTTGGTTAGAGCGCATCCCTGATAAGGATGAGGCCACAGGTTCAAATCCTGTTAGCCCCACCAGCGAAAAGGCCCCCGGATCATTGGTCCGGGGGCCTTTTGACACCATCGGTTGACACCAACAGCGGCGATCAGCCGATGAGCGGATCTTCCAGCAGCTCAGCGAGCATCGCGACGGCTTCCCGCTCACTGTCGCCCACCACGTGCGTATAGACGTCCATCGTCATGCTGATCTGGCTGTGTCGGAGGATCGCCTGTGCGACCTTGGGATGCACCTTCAGGAAGGCGAGCAGGGTCCCGCAGGTGTGTCGGGCCAGCCGGACTGTGAGACGGCGCACGCCGGCCCGCGTCACCAGGCGCCCGAAGGTCCGTGAGAAGCCGACCGGATCAAGCATGCCGCCATGCTCGGACGAGAAGATCAGGTCGTAACCAGGCTTCTGGGCCCAGTGCTCACCGGCGATCTTCCGCTCCAGCTCTTGCAGCTCCCGGCGCTCTTCCAGGGCGCGGGCGCAGAACTCCGGCATTGGCAGTACCGCCTGTGACGATTCGGTCTTGAGGTCCTTGAGGACCAGGCCGACGCCCTTCTCACGCTGCACCTGCTTGACCGGCGTGAACTGCCTCCCCTCGAAGTCGACGTCCTGCCAGCGCAGGCCCAGCACTTCACTGCGGCGGAGGCCGAGCACCAAGACGAGCACGCAGGCCGCGTAGAGGCGGTGCGCACGGGCCGCGCGGAGGAACGTGACCGCCTCACGAGCGTTCCATGCCGTGCCCTTGTCCTTACTGACCTTGGGCATGTCGACCAGGAGAGCGACGTTGCGCGTGAGCAGCTCTTCGCGGATGGCCCGGTTGAGGGCGTTCCGAAGCACACGCAGCACCTCGAACCGCGTGGGCGCCGGCACCTTGTCGCGCTTCAACGTGGCCATGAAGGCACGGACCTGGGCAGGTGTCAGCTTGACCAGCGACTTCTTGCCCAGGTGCGGCATCAGGTAGAGCCGAACCTTGGACTCGTACTTGACGTAGGTGTTGTGCTCGGAGTCCGGCTCGATGATGTGCTCCAGCCAGTAGGCCAGCCACTCGCCGAGCGACCAGGCGCGGGAGGGCACCGGGACTCCGTTGCGCTCCTGGTCCTGGAGATTGCCGAGCTTCTCGTTGGCTTCGTCCCACGTGGTGCCGTACACGGTCTTGCGGACGCGGTTGCCGTCCGTGTCAGTCACGTACGCGCGGCCCATGTACCGGCCATCCGCCCGCTTCGAGATCGTGCCGCCGCCATTGGGGCGCCTCTTGGCCATCAGGCACCCCTCTCGATCTGCCTACTGATGAAGTCCCCGACCGAGTCAGCCGGGATCCGCCGGCAGCCGTCCACCTTGATGGAGACCAGGCGATGAGTACGGATCAGGTCGTAAACCTTGGTCCGGCCGACCTTGAGACTCGCCATGACCTCCGGCACGGTCAGCAACTCGGGAGCAGCGGTGGTCATGCGGTGGCTCCTTCCAGTTCGAGCAGGGCGGGTAGTTCCTCGCGGGCGGTTTCGCGGTTGAGCTGGATCTCTTGGCGGATGTTGGCGGCTAGCCAGGATTCGCCGGGGGTGTGGCCGTGGCCGGCGTAGGCCCAGTGGGCGAGGGTGAGCGTGGTGGTCTCGGTCTCGTCGCCGGGGTCGGCCAGGCCGAGGGAGCGGCGTTGCTGCTGCGCGCGGTAGTCGGCACGGACCTGTCGCAGGGCGCCGAGGGTGGTGGAGTAGCGGCGGGACTTCGTCGAGAAGTGCCCGCGGAAGCCGAGCATGTGAGCCCAGTCGCGAAGCTTGCGGTCCGGATAGAGCGCGTGCAGGTCGAGACAGGCTTCGATCAGTCGGCGCGGATGGTCCGGGACGCCAAGGAGCACGAGCGCTTCCTTGTTGCCGATCCGCCGGTCAACCGTGCCGGTCGTCTCAGCGGCCTTGGTCGCGTACTTGGCGACGTAGGACGCCACCGCAGCCTCGGTAATGTCCTCACCTTCACCGAAGGCCCGGATCGGCCGTACGTCGACCTGCGTGCCCCACCGGAGGGTGCGGGCCGGCTCGGTACGGGCCGGCTGCTCGGGATCCGGCTGGTAACGGGCGGGGGCGACGTCGACCTGTGCGCGGCCGGCCGCGGCGTGAATCGAGTCGGTGAGAAGGTCGAGGGTGGCCCAGGCCGGCGGCGGGGAGTCTGGGCCATCCGGTCCGTCAAAGCGGATCACGGCATGGAAGTGCACCGCACCGCGCTTCTGATACTCAGCGACCTTGCCGAAGGCCACCCGGGACTGTTCGTGCGCGTCCTTCTGCGTGAGGCCCGCGCGCTTGGCGATCTCGCGGCGCAGGTAGATCGTGAAGTACCGCCACAGGTCGGAGGCGTGGTTGTTCCACAGCACCGCGCCCGCGTAGTCGTACGACTCAGGGTCGAGCGGGGTGCCGAGTTCGGGCGCGTCCTCACCGTGGCGGGTGCCGCAGCGGCAGGGCCGGGTGCCGGGCCGGTTGTGGACCGGGCCGAACGAGGGCGCGGTGAGGGTCGCGAAGACCCGCGGGTGATCCCGGATGGTCTCCGGGGTGCCCTTGTTGGGGTCGCCGACGAGTCCGGCGCGGATGAGGTGGTAGGTGTCTCCGGCGTAGGTCCAGGCGCAGGCGGGGCAGCGGGAGGCGCGGCGGTTGCCGCAGGCGATCCGTAACCGGCCGTCGGGCTCGGTGTCGGTGTCGTACCGGTGCAGGACCTGGCCCGTAGCCCGGTCGCGGGTGACGGTGGTCCCTTGCAGATGGATCGGGTCGGAGCAGCCGCCCGTACGACGGATCTGGTCTTGGATGCGGTCGAAGCCGTCAGACCCGGCCAGCCTCAGCAGATCGGTGAGGGTGGCCGGGTCGTCCAGGCCCGCGATGGCGGGGGCGGTCACTCGTTGTCGCCCTTCTGCGGGTGGGCGTCGATCCACTCTTCGGCGCAGACCTTGTGCACGGGCTTGCCGCGGTCGGAGCGCAGCGGGGTGGGCTTGGTGCAGATCACGCAGGGCTGGTCACCGGTGTGGTCGAAGTGTTCCGGGGAGCGCCAGTCGAGGAGAGCCATACCGGTCACCTCCCGACCCGGACGAGCACGGTCGCGGGGGTGGTGCCGGTGCCGCGGCAGGCCTGGCAGTTCACGGCGAGGGTGGTGCGGGTGCCGTCAGGGTTGCGGCTACCGGTGGTGATGGCGGCGCGGGCGAAGCCGTCGCAGTCGGAGCAGACGCGCGGGGCAGGGGTGTTCCGGGGCATGATGGGGCTTCCCTTTCGGGTCCGTTGGATCAGGAATGGGAGGAGCCGTCCGGGGCGGCGGAAACTTGGCGGTTGAGGCCGCCCCGGAGGGCGTTACTGCTGTTTGCTGCGGTTGATCGTGTAGCTGAGGCCACCGGTCGCGGACAGGACGGCGACGGCGGCGCCGGCGATGACCTGGACGACGAAGGCGATGACCAGGAGCACGGTGACCGACCCGGCGATGATCACGAGGCTGAGAACGATCGGGCCCTTGTAGGAGCGCGGGGCTTCCTGGACGATCACGACCTTGTGCACATCGGTGCCGGCCGGGATGTGCCGGTAGAGGTCGGCGGGGATGTGACCGGCACGAAGCTGGTCTTCGGGCATCTGCATGGGACCGGTCTCCTTCCGGCTCAGGCGGTGCAGGTGTGGGTGCGGGCGGCGAGTTCGGCGGCCGAGCGGTCGTTGTGCTCGGTCGAGAAACCGCAGCCGGGGGCGGTGCACGCGGCGGTGTGCTTGGTCTGGCCACGGCCGTTGTGGAACGTGCCGACCCGGACAGGCCCGATGCGGATCACGTCGTAGAAGCGGTTCGGGCGCACGATGGACCCTCCTTGTCAGGTGAGTTGGGCGACGATGGCGCCCGCGAGGTTTTCCGGGACACCGAGCCGGGCCTGTAGGGTCGCGGCGTCGATCTCGCTACCGGTGCGGGCGCGGTGGTCAGCGGCGACCTTCCGGGCGTGGTCGACCAGCGCCGGAGGCACACCAGGAGCGGCCTTCGCCAGCGCTGGCACGGGTTCCGGCTCAGGGATCTCCGGGGCGGGTTCGGGTGTCTCGGGGCGGTCGACTTCCACCACCGGACGCGGCTCCGGAACCGGGTCAGGCTCGGGTGCCGGGTCGGGGGTGTGGTTGGTGTGCTGGTGGGCGAGGAGCGTGCCGCCGAGGAAGGCCAGCGCAGGCCAGCCGGCGACGCCTAGGCGCAGCAGGGCGGGCGGGTGTGCCATGTCGAGGAAGCCCGCCGTGGCGATGTTCGCGCCGAGGGATGCGATCAGGGCGACTACGAACCAGCACCAGGCCAGCCGGGACCGGTGTGCCCGGAGCCGGCGCCACGCGGCGACCAGCAGCAGGTCAACGGAGACGGGGTAGGCCCAGGCCTTCCAGCCGGTCTGCCCGGCGGCCTGTGCGAGGTCGTGCAGGTGGGCGAAGGACAAGGCACCCGCGATCACAGCCTGAACCAAGACAGCGTCCGGACGGATCGAGCGCTTCATGTCTTCACCTCCTTCAGGTGCGTTGGAGCAGGTCAGGTGAACTATTCGGGGGCTTGGCCGGAGCCGAGGCAGTTCAGGCACAGGCCCGTCTGGTGGCCGACCGTGCGGCGCTTGCGGCCGACCTGGACCGTGCGGGAGACCTCACCCGTGCCCTTGCACACCTCGCAGGCGGTGGGCTTCGGCTCCGGGGTCTTCGTCCTGGCCATGAGTGATCTCCTTCCGGCTTTGGGCATGGAGCGGGTAGGGACCTGGCGCGAGGCGGTCGCGCCGACCGGAGAAAACCTGGGATTACTCGCCGGCCGGGAGGGCTTCCACGAGCGGCGGGTGTGCCGGCATCGGCGGAATGACGACCTGCTCGACCGGGCGGAACCGTGCCAGGAACGGCAGGTCCGGGCGCAGGTGCGCGAAGTCCCGGCAGACCTGCGCGGCATCGGTCGGGGTGATCTCGGGGGTGCGGATACGGGACCAGTAGCCCGACGCGTCACCGGCCACCGCGACACCGGGGCGATCGGCCCGGATCCCGGTCACGGAGACCACCGCGTCGGGGGCGATGTCACCGAGGCCCATTTCGGCGGTCTGCTTGTCGTTGACGCGGTGGACCACGCGGCCGGTGAGCTGGGCGCGCAGGGCGGTGGCACCTCGGCCGAGGTCGGAGCCGAAGCGCTGCCCGCAGACCTCCAGGTAGATGCCGATCGCACGGGCCATCTGACCGAGGCGCACCAGTTGCATGACGGTGTGGTCGCGGTCGGCTTCCTCCTTCTTGGAGGCCACTAGGAACAGCTCCGCCACCTCATCGATCAGCACCACCAGCGGAGCCGGCCGGACCTTGTCCGGGAGTTCCCACAGGTCCGAGGCGCCGTAGAGGGCGAGCAGGTCGAAGCGGTCTTCCATCTCCTGCACGAGTGCGTCGACCAGGAGGCCGGCGGTCTGCCGGTCCGTGGCCAGCGCCGACAGGCGGGGAGCGTAGCGGGACTGCTCCACACCGCGCTTGCAGTCGATCCCGACCAGCCCGATCGGGAGCTGTGCCAGGCCCTTGATGAGGTTGCGCTGGTACATGGACTTACCGGACTGGTTCGCGCCCAGGGTCAGGCTGTGCGGCATCTGCCGGTAGTCCCGTGCGAAGACAGTGCCGTCCTCCCACAGGGCGACCGGGACGACCAGGTCACGCGGGCGAGCCGTGCGCGGCAGGCGGACCCGGTTGAGGACGTCGTAGCCGGTCATGCGCAGCTCGACGTATCCGGGCTTGGTCTCGGAGACGGCGACCGAGTGCACGCCCCAGGCGTGACGCAGACGCTCGGTCGCGGCGGCGATGTCCGCGGGCTCCAGGCCGGCGGGAAGCCGCAGGGTGACCCGCAGCCCGGTCGCCGTGGGGCGGACCCGGCGGACCTTCGGCGGCGCCGGCCGCACCTCGGAGTGGGTGAGGTTGCGCTTGACGAAGGCCCGGAACCCGGAGGGCCGGACGGTGAGCCCGCACACCTCCATCGTGTCCCGGTAGGTCCAGGTGAACCGGGTCCAGGTGACCGGCAAGCCGACCAGCGACCAGTACACGCGCGGCGAGTGGACCTTCGCGTAGCCGATCCCACCAGCACCCGCGGCTAAGAACTCCTAACGAAATGACTGTAGGAGGACGGTAGGGTCGGTGGCCATGAGTCAGAGTGGTTCGGAAGCGGCGGCGTTCTTCCGCGACGTCGGC
>NZ_JBFBJL010000080.1:0-38579 GCF_040686075.1 Streptomyces sp. NPDC086519 | reverse complement strand
ACTTCACGCGCCTGAACCTGACCTACCCCGGTGCCAGGCCGGAGGGATACACGCAGGTCATGAGCTACCCCATGTGGAACTGAGCGTGGGGCTGTTCGCCCCCACCGGCCCGCGGCCGCGTGTCGGCACGGCCCCGCGCCCCTCTCGGGGCCCTTGTTTGGGGCGCGGATTGATACGCGTTTGCCCGGTGTTTGCCGGAGGCCCTGAACAGGGGCCATGCGTGAGCCGTACGGGAAGTTGTCGGGTCCAGGCCTCCCCAGCGTCGACCCGCCGTTTCCGTTTCACGGGTCTCGCACGGAAGGACCTCCGGGTTGCCTCAGCACACGAGCACACGCCAGTCACCAAGTACGGCCGGGGAGTCCGAGACTGAGGTCACGCAGACCACGGAGGGCGAGCCCGCGGAGGCAGAGGCTGGCGCGAAAGCCGAGCCCGGTGAAGCCGAGCCCGGTGAAGCCGAGCCCGAAGCGGGGGCAAGGTCCGAAGCCGAGCCCGAGGCCGGGCCCATAGCCGAAGCCAAGGCTGAGATCGAAACCAAGGTTGAGGCCGATGCCAAGGCCGAGGCCGCGGCCGGAGCCAAAGCGGAGTCCGAGGCCGAAGCCGCGTCAGCTTCCGAACCCATACCCGGGGCAGCAGCCGGGCCCCGCGCCGAAGCCAAGCCCGGAGGCGGCGCAGAGGCCGGAGTGGAGTCCGAGGCCGAAGCCGCGTCGGCTTCCGAACCCATATCCGGGGCAGCAGCCGGGCCCCGCGCCGATACCAAGCCCGAGACGGAGACCAGGCCCAAGCCCGAAGCTGAGGCCGGGGCCAAGCCCGAGACGGAAGCCGGGCCCAAGCCCGAGACGGAGACCGGGCTGCCCGAGACGGAAGCCGGGGCCGGCGCCGAAGTGGAGGTCGGGGCGGCTGCTGGGGCCGAGGTTCTTCCCGTACCGGGCGCCGAGGCGGCCACCCCCGCTCGGCGGCCGCGGATATGGCAGCGCTGGCGCAAGGAGCACCCCATCGCGGCCCGGGTGCTGTCGATCGCGGTCACCACGCTCTCCGCCCTGCTCGTCTACGCCTGCCTGCTGATGCCGAACACGCTCAGCGGGCTGAAGACGGTCACGTTCGTGCGGATCCCGGCCGAGGCGGTCATGGGCGCGGTGGTGCTGCTGAGCCTGCCGCGCCGGGCCCGGCTGATTCTGTCGGCGCTGGCCGGGGCGGTGGTCGGGGCGCTGGCCATCATCGACATGTTCAACATGGGGTTCGTCGACTACCTGGGCCGGCCCTTCAACATCATCCTGGACTGGTCGCTGCTGCCCGACGCCCGCAGCTACCTAGCGGACACCCTCGGCTCCACCGTCGAGCTGGCGATCACCGTGGGCGCCGTCCTGCTGATCTTCCTGCTGATCGGGGTGGTCGCGCTGGCCACCGTACGGGTCTCCAACCAGCTCGCCCGGCAGCGCGGCCGGGCCACCCGGGGCACCCTGATCGTCGGCACGGTGTGGATCACCTGCAACGCGCTCGGGCTGTCGGTCGCCGGGTCGCCGCTCGCCGCGCAGAAGGCGACCGCCGTGCTGAAGACGCAGGTGCGGACCGTCCAGCAGACGCTGAAGGACGAGGCGGAGTTCCGGAAGGTGGCCAAGGTGGACGCCTTCGGGAACACCCCGGGCGACCAGCTGGTGCCGGACCTGCGCGGCAAGGACGTCATCTTCACGTTCATCGAGAGCTACGGCCGCAGCGCGATCGAGGACCCGATCGAGGCGCCCGGCGTCGACAAGACGCTGGACGCGCAGACCGCGATGCTGGAGAAGGCCGGTTACGCGGCGAAGAGCGGCTGGCTGACGTCGGCGACCTACGGCGGCAGCAGCTGGCTCGGGCACTCCACCACCATGTCGGGGCTGTGGGTCAGCAACCAGCAGCGTTACCGGACGGTCATGGCCAGCGATCACCTCAGCCTGACCAAGGCGTTCAAGAAGACCGGTGACTTCGACACGGTCGGTGTGATGCCGGGCATCCAGAAGGGCTGGCCGGAGCAGAGCTTCTACGGCCTCGACAAGGTCTACAACGCCTTCCAGCTCGGCTACAAGGGACCGAAGTTCAGCTGGTCGACCATGCCCGACCAATACGCCCTCCAGCAGTTCCAGGACCGGGTGCACAGCAGGAAACCGGCCGACGGCAAGTCCCGGATGTCGTTCCTGATCCTGACCTCCAGCCACCAGCCGTGGGCGCCGATCCCGAAGATGGTGCCGTGGGACCAGCTGGGCGACGGGTCGGTCTTCAACGCCATCGAGAAGGCCGGCAACAAGGCGTCGGACGTCATCGCCGACACCACCAAGTCCCGGCAGGAGTACGGCAAGTCGGTGCAGTACACGGTGACCGCGCTCACCCAGTGGCTGCAACGCTACGGCAACGACAACACCGTGCTCGTCTTCCTCGGCGACCACCAGCCGATCGCCCGGGTCAGCGGCAACCACGCCAGCCGTGACGTACCGGTCTCGATCGTCGCCAAGGACCCGAAGGTGCTGGACGCGATCAACTCCTGGAACTGGACCGACGGTCTGCGTCCGGCACACAACGCCCCGGTGTGGAAGATGAGCGCGTTCCGCGACAAGTTCCTGACGGCGTACGGCTCCACCCCGCACCCGAAGTCCAACTAGCCCCCGGACGTATCCAGTTCCGCGTCCTCGCCGATGCCCGCGCAGTCGTACGGGTCCTTCAGCCAGCCGTCCGGCAGCACCACCCGGTTGTTGCCGGACGTACGGCCGCGGGGCCCGTCGGCGCCGTCGGGCCAGGCCTGGTCGAGGTCGAGTTCGTCCAGGCCGGCGCGGAGCTCCGCCAGGGACGAGGTGACGGCGAGGCGCCGCCGCATCTCGCTGCCGACCGCGAAGCCCTTGAGGTACCAGGCGACGTGCTTGCGGAAGTCGACGACGCCCTTGGACTCGTCGCCGAGCCACTCGCCGAGCAGGGTGGCGTGCCGGACCATGACGTCGGCGACCTGGCGCAGGGACGGCCGGGCGCGGTGTCCGTCGGTGCCTCCGGCACCGGCCTGCTCCCGGCCCTCGAAGGCGGCGACCAGGTCGGCGAAGAGCCACGGCCGCCCCAGGCAGCCGCGGCCCACGACCACGCCGTCGCAGCCCGTCTCCCGCACCATCCGCAGCGCGTCCTCGGCCGACCAGATGTCGCCGTTGCCGAGCACGGGGATCTCCGGGACGTGCTCCTTCAGCCGGGCGATGGCCTCCCAGTCGGCGGTGCCGCCGTAGTGCTGGGCGGCGGTGCGGCCATGCAGGGCGATCGCGGTGACGCCCTCCTCGACGGCGATCCGGCCGGCGTCGAGGTAGGTGATGTGGTCGTCGTCGATGCCCTTGCGCATCTTCATGGTGACGGGCAGCTCACCGGCGCCGCTCACCGCCTCGCGCAGGATGGCGCGCAGCAGGTTCCGCTTGTACGGCAGGGCGGACCCGCCGCCCTTGCGCGTCACCTTCGGGACCGGGCAGCCGAAGTTCAGGTCGATGTGGTCGGCCAGGCCCTCCTCCGCGATCATGCGGACGGCCTTGCCGACGGTGGCCGGGTCGACGCCGTACAGCTGGATGGACCGGGGCTTCTCGCTCTCGTCGAAGCGGATCAGCTGCATGGTCTTCTCGTTGCGCTCGACCAGCGCCCGCGTCGTGATCATCTCGCTGACGAACAGCCCCTTGAGACCACTGGCTCCGTCCTCCGCCCCGCCTCCGGTGGAGGGTTCGCCCTCGGCGAAGTGTCGGCACAGGGTCCGGAAGGGCGCGTTGGTGATCCCCGCCATGGGGGCGAGGACGACCGGCGTCCGGACGGTGTGCGGGCCGATCTGGAGGGGGGACGTGGGCTCGGGCATTCCCCCATTGTCCCGTACGCCGCGCGGTGCTCAGCCGTGACCGCGCCACACTAATTAGTTAGACGCACTATCGAAGCGGGCGTACGATGAGAGCCATGTCCGAGCTCAGTCCCCACCGCCGGATGCTCGTTCTGGCGATCTGTTGCACGAGCCTGCTCATCGTGAGTCTCGACACGACCGCGCTGAATGTCGGCCTGCCGTCCATACAGCGCGAGCTGCACGCCTCGACGGCGGGGCTGCAGTGGACGATCGACGCGTACACGCTGGTCCTGGCGTCGCTCCTGATGCTCGCCGGTTCCACCGGCGACCGGATCGGCCGCAAGAAGGTCTTCATGACCGGCCTGGTCGTCTTCTCGACCGGCTCGCTGCTCTGCTCCCTCGCGCCGAACCTCGACTCGCTGATCGCCTTCCGCATGGTCCAGGCCGTCGGTGGTTCGATGCTCAACCCGGTCGCCATGTCGATCATCACCAACACCTTCACCGACCCGCGCGCGCGGGCCCGCGCGATCGGGGTATGGGGTGCGGTGGTCGGCATATCCATGGCCGCCGGACCGCTGGTCGGCGGCCTGCTCGTGGAGTCGGTCAGCTGGCGCGCGATCTTCTGGGTCAACATCCCGGTGGGCCTCGCGGCCGTCCTGCTGACGCTGCGCTTCGTGCCGGAGTCCCGGGCGCCGAAGGCCCGCCGCCCCGACCCGGTCGGCCAGGTCCTGGTCATCGCCCTGTTCGGCTCGCTCACCTACTCGATCATCGAGGCGCCGACGGCGGACCCGGGCACCGTCCTCCCCTTCGCCGCGGTGGTCGTCGCCGCCCTGCTGGGCCTCCTGTGGTACGAGCCGCGACGCGAAGAACCCCTCATCGACCTGCGTTTCTTCCGCTCCGCGCCGTTCAGCGGCGCCACCGTGACCGCGATCAGCGCGTTCGCCTCGCTCGGCGGCTTCCTGTTCCTGTCCACGCTCTACCTGCAGAACGTGCGCGGTCTCGACGCCCTGCACGCGGGCCTGTGGATGCTGCCGATGGCGGTCCCGATGTTCCTGTGCGCGCCGCTGGCGGGGCGTCTGGTCGGCAGCCGGGGGCCGCGCCTGCCGCTGGTGATCGCCGGCATCGCGATGACCGCCAGCGCCGTCCTCTTCGCCGCGTTCGAGGCGGAGACCTCGGACACCACCCTCGTCATCGGCTACGTCCTCTTCGGCATCGGCTTCGGCTTCGTGAACGCCCCGATCACCAACACGGCGGTGTCGGGCATGCCGAGGACCCAGGCCGGCGTCGCCGCCGCGGTCGCCTCCACCAGCCGCCAGCTGGGCCAGACCCTCGGCGTCGCGGTGATCGGCGCGGTCCTGGCCTCCGGGATCGGCTCGTCGTCGTACGCCGGCAGGTTCGTGACCGCCGCCCGCCCCGGCTGGTGGATCCTGGTCGGCTGCGGCCTCGCGGTCCTGCTCCTGGGCGCGGTGACCAACGGCCGCTGGGCCCGCGCCACCGCCGAACGGGCCGCACAGCGCCTGGAGTCACCGGAGATCCGCAATGTCGTGGGGACGGCGGAGCGGGTCTAGAGGGTCCAGGGGTCCAGGAGTCCAGGGGGCGAACTTTCGTCCGCCCTGTTCGTCAGCAGGAACGGAGCGAGCGGCGGTGCCGGGCGAGGACGGCCTGGCGCAGGGCGCCCAGGGCCAGGGACTGCAGGAGGGCCGAGACGACGACCGTGGTGATGAAGAACCAGTTCGGGGTGTCCGTGCGCCAGGCCGTCCTGCCCAGTGCCGAGACCAGCGGGAACACCGGGAAGGTGACCAGGGGCGGCCAGAGCCAGGCGTAGTCGGAGGCGTGGTCGTCCGCGTGGGCGGAGTCGGCGACGGCCTTGGCGATGACGACGGCGACCAGGCCGAGGTAGGCCGCCGAGAGGCGGTTGGTGAGCATCAGCCGGACAACGGTGCGGGCCGGGCCGGATTCCATCGTCGTCTCCCCCGTGGCCGGTGGTCGGTTCCTCTGCCTGTCTGCATCGTCGGGGAAGGACCGCGCCCCGGTCCTGAGTACGGGTACTCAGTTGCGCGAACGAATTCCCGTGGACCGGGCAGGAGTTCGGCTACCCCGCGCGCACCAGGTCGTACAGCTGCTCCAGGCGCTGTCGCGAGCCGTCGTCCGCCGGGGCGTAGGTGACCATCCGCGCCCCGGACGCCTGGTTCAGGAACAGGTCCGTGTGTTCCAGGGTGAGGCGGCCGACGTACGGGTTGAGGAACTCCTTGGTCCTGGCGCGCAGGTCCATCACCTCGTAGCGCCGCCAGTTCTCGCGGAACTCCGGGGACTCCGCGATCAGGCGCTTGACCAGCATCTTCCAGGCCGGCTCGGTGAGATGGCCGGCCATGGACGCGCGGAGCTTCGCGGCCATGAGGCGGCGGGTCTCCTCCAGGTGCACGATGGAGCGCCGCCACTCGGGGTGGGTGTAGACGAGGATCATGGAGTTGCGGTCCTCGGGCGGGACCGCGTCGAGGTCGCCCATCAGGCGGGCGTAGGTGCGGTTGTAGGCGAGGATGTCGTAGCGGCTGTTCTGGACGGAGGCCGGCAGGGGTTCCAGGGAGCTGAGTATCTCCTGCAGGGCCGGGGTGACGCCCGTACAGCTCGCGGCCGGGGTCGGGTCGACGGCCTCGGCCAGCTGGAAGAGGTGGGCGCGCTCGCTGCCGTCGAGCCGGAGGGTGCGGGCGAGGGCGTCCAGGACCTGGACGGAGACCTGGATGTCCCGGGCCTGCTCCAACCACGTGTACCAGGTGACGCCGACCGCGGAGAGCTGCGCGACCTCCTCGCGGCGCAGGCCGGGGGTGCGGCGGCGGGTGCCGCGCGGCAGGCCCATCTCCTCCGGGGTGATCCGCTCACGGCGGCTGCGCAGGAACGCGGCCAGCTCGTGCCGCCGGACGTCCGCGCCCCGGGCCGGGGCCGCCGTCGGACGGGGGTTCGTCTTCTCCTGCGCCGTCGTCGTCATGGATCCAGCCTGCCGCGCCGCCGATCCTGTTGCCAGGTACTTCTGCTACCAGGACAAGAAGACTCTGGTACCAGTCTGAGCCAGGCCGCAGGCTCGGGTGCATGACCGAAACCGCCACCACCGCGACCGTACGGTCCCCCGCCGCGCCACCGGCGCTCGGCGGCCCCGGACTGTTCACCGTCCTGCTGGCCGCCGCCCTTCCCCTCATCGACTTCTTCATCGTCAACGTCGCCCTGCCCACCATCGGCGCCGACCTGCACGCGGGCGAGGCGGTCCTGGAGCTCGTCGTCGCCGGGTACGGCGTCGCCTACGCCGTGCTGCTGGTGCTCGGCGGCCGGCTCGGCGACCTGTTCGGGCGCCGCCGGCTCTTCCTCGGCGGCATGGCCGCGTTCGGGCTGACCTCGCTGGCGTGCGGGCTCGCACCGAGCGCCTGGTCGCTGGTGGCCGCCCGGGTCGCCCAGGGCGCCGCGTCCGCCGCGATGCTCCCGCAGGTCCTCGCCACCATCCAGGCCGCCACCAGCGGCGGCCGCCGCGCCCGCGCCATGAGCCTGTACGGCGCCACCGCGGGCCTGTCCATGGTGGCCGGGCAGATACTCGGCGGGGTCCTGGTCGCCGCCGACATCGCGGGGACGGGTTGGCGGTCGGTGTTCCTGGTCAACGTGCCCGTCGTGGTCGTCGGCCTGGTGCTCGGCGCGCGGTTCGTCCCGGAGACCCGCTCGCAGAAGCCCGAGCCCGTCGACGGACCCGGGACCGTGCTGCTCGCCGTCTCCCTGCTCACCCTCCTCGCCCCGCTCACCGAGGGCCGGGCGGCGGGCTGGCCGCTGTGGACCTGGCTGTCGCTGGCCGCGTTCCCGGGCGTGACCGTCGCCTTCTACGCCGTGGAGCGCCGCGCCGACCGGGCGGGCCGTACGCCGCTGGTCCCGCCCAGCCTGTTCGAACTCGCCTCGCTGCGCCGGGGGCTGGCGATGATGCTGCCGTTCTCCATCGGGTTCAGCGGGTTCATGTTCGTGATCGCCGTGGCCCTGCAGAGCGGGGAGCACCTGGGTCCGGTCGCGGCCGGGACGGCGCTCGCGCCGATGGCGGTCGTCTTCCTGTTCGTCTCGCTCGCCGGGCCACGGCTGATCGCCCGGTACGGCAGCCGGGTGGTGACCGCCGGGTCCGTGATCCAGGCGGTCGGCCTGGTCCTCATCGTGCTCGCCGCCGCGCGGGACTGGCCGCACCTGGACCTGGTCGGTCTGCTGCCCGGGGTCGCGGTCGCCGGCGCCGGTCAGGCCCTGCAACTCCCCAACGTGCTGCGCCTGGTGATGTCGGAGGTGCCGCCCGCGCGGGCCGGGGTGGGCAGTGGTGTGATGGTCACCACCCAGCAGTCCGCGCTCGCCCTCGGCGTGGCCACCCTGGGCACCCTGTTCCTCTCCCTGGTCCCGCACCAGGGCATGCGGGACGCCCTGGTCACCACCCTGCTGGTACAGCTCGGCCTGGTGGTGCTGACCGGCCTG
Organism: Streptomyces sp. NPDC086519; assembly: GCF_040686075.1. Lineage (NCBI taxonomy): Bacteria > Bacillati > Actinomycetota > Actinomycetes > Kitasatosporales > Streptomycetaceae > Streptomyces > Streptomyces sp. NPDC086519. Next base: position 30,283 of record NZ_JBFBJL010000080.1, on the reverse strand, counting down.
CTCAGCCTGCGGCTGCCCCGCACCGTGAGCTGACCGGGCCGCACTCCCGCGGCCCTGGGACTACCCGGCGTTCCCGCCCAGTTCGAACCAGACGATCTTGCCGGTGCCCAGGCGCGTGGTGCCCCAGCGCCGGGCCAGCCGGTGCACCAGGTAGAGGCCGCGGCCGTGTTCGTCGGTGGCCTTGGCCTGGCGCAGCCTGGGCAGCTGCGGCACGTCGTCGCCCACCTCGCAGCGCAGCACGTCCGTGTGCAGCAGCCGCAGGCTGATCGGGCGGGAGGCGTGCCGTACGGCGTTGGTGACGATCTCGCTGACCAGCAGCTCGGCGGTGTCGCTGAGGTCCTCGAGGCCCCAGCCGGCCAGGGCCTGCCGGGTGAGCCGGCGGGCCCGCCCGGGGGCGCCGGCCTCCGGTTCCAGCGTCCAGTACGCCACGTCGCTCGGCGCGATGCCGTCGAAGCGGGCGGCGAGCAGCGCGATGTCGTCGTCCCGGTCGCCCGGCCCGAGCATGTCGAGCACCTCGTCGCACAGCGCCTCCAGCGGCGGCGGCCGGTCGGGGCCGGTCAGCTGGGCGGTGGCGGCGAGCTTCTCGCGCAGCTGCTCGATGCCGGTCCACACGTCGCGCAGCCGGGACTCCACCAGGCCGTCGGTGTAGAGGAGCAGGGTGGCCCCGGTGGGGGCGTCCAGCTCGACCGCCTCGAAGTCGATGCCGCCGACGCCGATCGGGGCGCCCGGCGGCACCGTGAGGACCTCCGTCTTGCCGCCCGGGTACAGCAGGATGGGCGGCGGATGGCCGGCGTTGGCGACGGTCATGCGGTGCGAGACGGGGTCGTAGACGACGTACAGGCAGGTGGCCATGCGGTCGGTGCCCAGCCGCTGGGCCTGTTCGTCGAGGTGGTGCAGGACCTCCTGCGGGGGCAGGTCGAGGCCGGCCAGGGTCAGCGCGGTGGTGCGCAGCTGGCCCATGACGGCGGCCGACGTCATGGAGTGGCCCATGACGTCGCCGACGACCAGCGCCACCCGGCTGCCGGGCAGCGGGATGGCGTCGTACCAGTCGCCGCCGACGCGCGCGGTCTCGGCGGCGGGCAGATAGCGGGCGGCCAGCCGGACGCCGGTGGGCCGGGGCAGCGTCTGCGGCAGCATGGCGCGCTGGAGCCGGTCGGCGATGAAGGCCTCCCTGCTGTACAGCACGGCCTTGTCGACGCCGAGCGCGGTGTGGGTGGCGAGCTGGGCGGCGACCAGCAGGTCGGCGGGTTCGAACGCCAGGCGCTCGGGCCGGCGCAGGAAGACGACCGCACCGGTGACCCGGCGCCGTCCGCGCAGCGGGGCCAGGATGGCGTGCGAGCCGACCCAGTCGTTCAACGCGCTGTCCGCGCCGACGAGTTCGCCCAGCGCGGCGCGGGTCGGCGGGGTGTCGGCGAACACCGGCCGGACCCCGCGCAGCACCTCGGCGAGGGCGCCGCCGGGCACCACCTCGCTCCAGTCGGAGGCGTCCAGGTCGTCCTGCTCGTCGTCGACCGTCTCCGCGGGCCAGACCAGGCCCTCGGCGCCGGGGCCCTTGAGCCGGTCGGTGCGGCGCAGCCGCAGCACGGCCGGGCCGGTGGGGCGTTCGTCGCCGACCGGCAGCGGGTCGCGCAGGTAGACGAGGGCCGCGTCGGAGTACGTCGGTACGGCGGCCCGGCACAGGCCGAGCACGATCTCGTCGGTGTCGAAGCCGCGGGCGATCCGCCGGGTGGCGGCGCCGACGTAGCGCAGCCGGTCCTCGTCCGGGGCCTTGGGCGCGGCGGGCGTCCCGGCGCCGAGGGCGTCCTCGCGCACACCGAGCGCGGTCTGCGCCGACAGCGCGTCGGCCAGGGCTATGTCGTCCGCCACGAAGTCCTCCCGGTCCGGGCGCCGCAGGAACACCGCCACGCCCACGACGGCGTCGGGTGCGCGCAGCGGGGCGAGCAGGACCCGGTTGCCCTGCGGAAGGCGGACCGCCGTCCCCAGGAGTTCGTGAAGGGCCTCGTCCATGTCGTCGGGGCTGCCGGGGCCGTGGGGGTCGTCGGATCCCCGGCCGCGCGCCCTGCCGCACCGCAGGACGGCGGCGAGCGCGCCGTCGGGTGCCAGCGGTCTCGACTGCGGGGGCATCCCGCCCATGGCGCCGCCGAGTTCGGAGGGCGCCCCGTCCAACTCCAGGCGCTCCGGCTCCGACCGGTCCGTCGACCGGTCGCCGAGGTAGACGAACATCCCGTCCGCCAGGTCCGGGACCGTCACCCGGTACAGCTCACGGACAGCCTCGGCCGCGCCCTCGGCGCGAGCGATCCGGCGGCCGGCAACGGCCAGGAAACGTTGAGGATCCGGCAGCATCGCCTCTCCGTGCCGGTGGCCGCTTCACAAGGTCGCTTTCATCTTGAGCCAGGGTCAATGCCCTGTCCAGGGTTTCCGTCGGTACACCAAGTCCGGCTCATGATCCGGTGGTTGGGACGGGAACGGGCAAAAGGCGCCTCCGGGGGCACCCGGACCTCCGGCGCGGCCTGCGCGGCCGGGTCCGGTCCGCCGTGTGAACTCCGCGCGCGTCCTCGCTAAAACCCGGTGAAGAAAGCCCCGTTGATGTTGGTCTTGCTGCACACTCCTTGCCGTCGACCGCCGTCGACACATGCCGGACAGCAGACCGGGCACGGACTCCGGAGGCGTCATGTCGCAGATCGACGAGAGCAAGGTCAGCCGCTGGGACCAGCACGGCCGGGAACACGTGGTCCGGGTGCGGCGCACGGGTGTGCAGCGCACGATCACCTGCGACACCTGCGGCTGGCGCAAGGGCGCGCAGTTCCTGCCCTGGCTGAAGGCGCAGGAGCATCTGGCCGAGGCCCACCAGGCCACCGTGGACCCCGCGGGCGCCCAGCCCTCGCGATGACTTCCGTCGGCGCGGGGGTGCCGCCCCCGGCCGCGCCGGCCGGAAGGACGACCGCTGACCGGCTCCTCCCCCGCGGCACGCCGGCACCTGCGGGTCCCGGCGTCGGCGAGGGGGTCCGCTCCCCCGCCGTGGCCGTCAACGTGCGCCGAGGCCCCGCAGCAGCAGCTCCACCAGCGCCCCGAAGTCCGCCTCGGCCTGCGGCCCCTCCCACTCCCGCGCATAGGCCGGGTCGTGGAAGCGGCCGGTGGCCTGGAAGACGGTCCGGGCCGCGACGGCGGGGTCGGGCACGGCGAAGACACCCGTCCCGGTCCCGTCCCGGATGATCCCGGTCAGCTGGCCGGTCAGGTCGGCGATGTGCTCGGTGACCGCCGGGCCGTTCTCGTCGACCAGCACCATGTAGGTGGCGAACAGCTCCGGGTCGGCGCCCGCCTTGCGCCGCTTCGCCTCGAACAGGGCCCGCAGCCAGTCCCGCAGCCGGGCCCGCGGGTCCCCGTCCCCGGCCGCGATGCCGGACAGCTGCTCCGAGGTGCGGTCCAGCCACCTCTTCGTCACCGCTTCCCGCAGCGCCGCCTTGGTCCGGAAGTGCCGGTAGACACTGCCGTGGCTGACGCCGAGCGCGCGGGCCACGTCCACCACGGTGGCCTTGGCCGGGCCGTGCCGGCGCAGCACCTCCTCGGTCGCCTCGAGGATGCGCTCGGCGGTCAGGGCCGGGGACGGGGTCGGGGACGTCGCTGCCATGACCTAGACGGTACCTGGCGCCGTGGTCAGTGCTCCGTGCCGAGATGGCTCATCTGGGTGGCCGGGTAGCGGGTGCCCGCCGCCGCGTCCGCCGGCACGGCCTCCTCGATCGCCGCGAGGTCGGCCTCGTCCAGGGTGACGTCCAGCGCGCCCAGCGACTCGGCGAGGCGCTCGCGGGTGCGGGCGCCGATGAGCGGCACGATGTCGTCGCCGTGCCGCGCGCCCTGGGCGAGCACCCAGGCGATGGCGATCTGCGCGACGCTCACGCCCTTCTCGTCGGCGATCTTGCGCAGCGCCTCGACGAGGTCGAGGTTGTGCCGGAGGTTCTCGCCCTGGAAGCGCGGCGAGATGGACCGGAAGTCGCCCGCGCCGAGCTGCCGGTCACGGGTGAAGTGGCCGGAGATCAGGCCGCGGGAGAGGACGCCGTACGCGGTGATGGCGATGCCCAGCTCACGGGTGGTCGGCAGGATCTCCCGCTCGATGTCGCGGGTGATGATCGCGTACTCGATCTGCAGGTCGGAGATGGGCGCGGTGGCGGCGGCCCGCCGGATGTCCGCCACACTCGCCTCGCTGAGGCCGATGTGCCGGACGTGCCCCTTCTCGACCAGTTCGGCGATGGCGCCGACCGTCTCCTCGATCGGCACGTCCGGGTCGACGCGGGCGATCCGGTAGACGTCGATGTGGTCGACGCCGAGGCGCTGAAGGGAGTAGGCGGCGAAGTTCTTCACGGCGGCCGGGCGGCCGTCAAAGGCGTTCCAGCCGCCGTCCGGGTCGCGCAGGGCGCCGAACTTGACGCTGGTCAGCGCCTTCTCGCGGAGGGCGGCGGGGGCGGTGCGCAGGGCCTCGCCGATCAGCATCTCGTTGTGGCCCATGGCGTAGAAGTCGCCGGTGTCGAGCAGGGTGACGCCGGCGTCGAGGGCGGCGTGGACGGTGGCGATCGACTCGGCACGGTCGACCTCGCCGTACAGCGGCGACATGCCCATGCAGCCGAGGCCGAGGGCGGAGACCTGGGGGCCGGTGGATCCGAGGGAGCGGGTCTGAATCGTCATGGCTCCACCTTGGCATGACAGATGACAGATTTCAATATCTGTCATTCCATCGCCCTCCGGAAGGAACCGCGTGCTCCGCCGCACACCGCGCCCATCACCTCCGCCGCCGACACCCGCGCGGCCAGGCCCCGCCCGCGGGCAAGGCGTTGGAGGGTCGCTGGAAGAACCGGGAGCATCACCCACGGCTCGGTCCGGGGCGGCGCCCACCGGCCGGCCCTCAAGAAGTACGCCGACCCGAACCGGCCGACCACCGCCCGACGACGCCGCCCGACCCTGTCCCGCCGCGACGGCGACCAGCCACCACGGCGGAATCCGGCGACGCCGGACCGGCCGACGGACCGGCCGACGGACCCCCGCGGGCCGGAGGATCCCCGCAGGCCGGTGGGGGCCGGTCGCGCAGTTCCCCGCGCCCCCGAGGTCGGCCGTCCTGCTCGGCGCTCGTGACACACCGCCACCCAAAAAAGCCCACCCTCCAGCCGACCGAGTCGGCTGGAGGGTGGGCGAGGAGGCGGAAGGGGCGCGGGCCTAGCAGCCCAGCAGGCGGCCGGCGAGGTACCCCTCGATCTGGTCCAGCGAAATCCGCTCCTGCTTCATCGAGTCACGCTCCCGGACCGTGACCGCGTTGTCCTCGAGCGTGTCGAAGTCGACGGTCACGCAGTACGGCGTACCGATCTCGTCCTGGCGGCGGTAGCGGCGCCCGATCGCACCCGCGTCGTCGAACTCGATGTTCCAGTTCTGCCGCAGCGCCTGGGCGAGGCCCTTGGCCTTCGGGGACAGCTCGGGGTTGCGGGACAGCGGCAGGACCGCGACCTTGACCGGGGCCAGGCGGTGGTCCAGGCGGAGCACCGTGCGCTTCTCCAGCTTGCCCTTGGCGTTCGGCGCCTCGTCCTCGACGTACGCGTCGAGGAGGAAGGCGAGCATGGCACGGCCGACACCGGCCGCCGGCTCGATGACGTACGGCGTCCAGCGCTCCCCGGCCTCCTGGTCGAAGTAGGAGAGGTCCTGGCCGGAGGCCTTGGAGTGGGCGCCGAGGTCGTAGTCGGTGCGGTTGGCGACACCCTCCAGCTCGCCCCACTCGTTGCCGCCGAACTGGAAGCGGTACTCGATGTCAGCGGTGCGCTTGGAGTAGTGGGAGAGCTTCTCCTTCGGGTGCTCGTACCACCGCATGTTCTCCTCGCGCAGGCCCAGGCCGGTGTACCAGTTCCAGCGCTGCTCCATCCAGTACTCCTGCCACTTCTCGTCCTCGCCCGGCTTGACGAAGAACTCCATCTCCATCTGCTCGAACTCGCGGGTGCGGAAGATGAAGTTGCCGGGCGTGATCTCGTTGCGGAAGGACTTGCCCATCTGGGCGATGCCGAACGGCGGCTTGCGGCGCGAAGTGGTCTGCACCTGGGCGAAGTTGGTGAAGATGCCCTGGGCGGTCTCGGGGCGCAGGTAGGCGACGGAGCCGCTGTCCTGGGTCGGGCCGAGGTGCGTGGAGAGCAGACCCGAGAACTGCTTGGGCTCGGTGAACTGGCCCTTGTTGCCGCAGTTCGGGCAGTTGACGTCCGCCAGGCCGTTCTCCGGGAGGCGGCCGTGCTTGGCCTCGTAGGCCTCCTCCAGGTGGTCCGCGCGGAACCGCTTGTGGCAGGCGGTGCACTCGGTCAGCGGGTCCGTGAAGGTGGCGACGTGACCGGAGGCCACCCAGACCTCGGGGGCCAGGATGACGGACGAGTCGATACCGACCACGTCCTCGCGCGACGTCACCATGTAGCGCCACCACTGGCGCTTCAGGTTCTCCTTGAGCTCGACACCCAGCGGCCCGTAGTCCCAGGCGGCACGCTGGCCGCCGTAGATCTCACTGCACGGGAATACGAAGCCACGGCGCTTGCTCAGGCTGACGATGGTGTCGATCTTGTCGGCGGCCACGGTGCTCTCTTCATTACGACGACGGGCGACGAAGCGGCTCCTGGAAGACGTCTTCGGAGCGAGCTTCAGAGCGAATGCTTCAGGTTACCGGCGGGGGCTCCCCCTCGACCAAATCGGTTCCCCATACCGACCTCCCACCGAAGCTTGTTGACAACGGTTTCCATGTTTGTTGAAAATGACTCTCATGCACATACGACGCCGCCTCATACCCGCGGCCGCCGCGACCACCGTCACCGCACTCGGCATGGCGGCCCTCACCGCCTGCGGCGGCGCCGCCACGGCGGCGCAGACCGGGAAGTTCGACGTCGTCGCGTCGTTCTATCCGATGGCCTTCCTCGCCGATCAGATCGGCGGCAGCCACGTCCACGTCACCAGTCTCACCCAGCCCGGCCAGGAGCCGCACGACCTGGAGATCAGCCCGAAGCAGATCATCGGGATCGAGAAGTCCGACGCGGTCCTCTACCTGAAGAACCTCCAGCCCTCCGTCGACGCCGCGGTCGCCCAGTCGTCCGTGGGCACGAAGATCGACGCGGCCTCCCTGACCACGCTGGAGGAGCACGGCAACGAGGTCGGCGGGCACGCGACCGCCCACGACAGCTCGAAGAACGCGGAGCTGACCGGCCTCGACCCGCACATCTGGCTCGACCCGGTGCGCTACGCCCAGGTCGCCGAGGGTGTCGGCAAGGCCTTCGAGAAGGCCGACCCGGACCACGCGGCCGACTACCGGAAGAACACCGCGGCCCTGGTCAGGAAGCTCGACGCGCTCGACATCCAGTTCAGGAACGGCCTCGCGCACACCAGGACCAAGGTCTTCATCACCACCCACGCCGCCTTCGGCTACCTCGCCGAGCGCTACGGCCTGACCGAGGAGGCCGTCAACGGCCTCGACCCCGAGTCGGAGCCGAGCGCGGCCCGCGTCAGGGACCTGGAGAGCATGGCCGAGGCCGACGGCGTCACCACCGTGTTCTACGAGACGCTCGTCAGCGACAAGACCGCCAGGACCATCGCCGCCGACGCCGGGCTGAGGACGGACGTCCTCGACCCGATCGAGGGCATCACCGGCAAGTCCCGCGGCCGGGACTACTTCGCGGTCCAGGAAGCCAACCTCAAGGCGCTCCAGCAGGCACTGGGCGCCAAGTGACAGGAGACGACGAGATGAGCGGCGAGCCCGTCATATCCCTGCGCGGTGTGACCGCCGAACTGGGCTCGCGCCCCGTCCTGCGCGGCATCGACCTGACCGTGCACCGCGGTGAGGTCGTCGCGCTGCTGGGCGCGAACGGCTCCGGCAAGTCGACCGCGATCCGCACGATCGTCGGCCAGGTGCCGGCCGGCGGCGACATAGCCCTGTTCGGCACCCCCCGCCGTACCTTCAGGGACTGGTCGCGGGTCGGCTACGTACCGCAGCGCACCACCGCCGCGGGCGGGGTCCCGGCCACGGTCACCGAGGTCGTCTCCTCCGGCCGCCTCTCCCGCACCCGCTTCGGCCTCTTCCGCAAGGCCGACCACGCGGCCGTACGGCACGCCCTGGACCTGGTCGGCATGGCGGACCGGGCCGGGGACAACGTGGAAGCGCTCTCCGGCGGCCAGCACCAGCGGGTGCTGATCGCCCGCGCGCTGGTCGCCGAGCCCGAGTTGCTGATCATGGACGAGCCGATGGCGGGCGTCGACCTGGCCAGCCAGGAGATCCTCGCCGGAACCCTGCGCGAGCAGGTGAAGCAGGGCACCACGGTCCTCCTCGTCCTGCACGAACTGGGTCCGCTGGAGCCGCTGATCGACCGGGCCGTGGTCCTCCGCGACGGCTGCGTCCTGCACGACGGCCCGCCCCCGCGCGCCGTCGGCCAGCATGCCCTGCCCGGCCACGACCACGTCCACCCCCACGACCGACACACGCCCCTGCGCACAGGACTGCTGAGCTGATGGACTTCCTGAACTACGCCTTCATGCAGCGGGCCCTGCTCGCCGCCGTCCTGGTCGGCATCACCGCCCCCGCCGTCGGCATCTACCTGGTCCAGCGCCGCCAGGCCCTGATGGGCGACGGCATCGGCCACGTGGCGATGACGGGTGTCGGGCTGGGCTTCCTGCTCTCGACCTCCCCCGTCTGGATGGCGACGGCCGTCTCCGTCCTCGGCGCCGTCGTCATGGAACTGATCCGCTGGTACGGCCGCACCCGCGGCGACATCGCCCTCGCGATGCTCTTCTACGGCGGTATGGCCGGCGGGGTGATGCTGATCAACCTCGCGCCGGGCGGCTCCAACGCCAACCTGATGTCGTACCTCTTCGGCTCGCTGTCGACGGTGTCCGAGTCGGACGTGACCGCGATCTGCCTGCTGGCCGCCTTCGTCCTCGTGGTCACCCTCGGCCTGCGCCGGCAGCTGTTCGCGGTGAGCCAGGACGAGGAGTTCGCGCGGGTCACCGGCCTGCCGGTGCGGGCGCTCAACCTGCTGACGGCGATCACGGCGGCGGTGACCGTGACGGTCGCGATGCGGGTGGTGGGCCTGCTGCTGGTCTCCGCGCTCATGGTCGTCCCGGTGGCCGCGGCCCAGCAGCTGAGCCGCAGTTTCGCGGCCACGTTCGTGATCGCCGTCGCGATCGGTGTGGCGGTGACGGTCGGAGGCACGATCACGTCCTACTACCAGTACGTCCCGCCGGGTGCGACGATCGTGCTGCTGGCCATCGCCGCGTTCGTCGCGCTGAGCCTGCTGGCCGCCCCGCTGGCCCGCCGACGCGCCCGCGCGGCCGCCGCGCTACGGCCCGCCGGGGATCCGGCGGAGTGCGTGATTCCGGCCGGCAGGGGGGCCGCCGACGAGGTCGGCGTCTGAACGCCTTCGGCGCGGGCTGGCACAATGGCCCGGCAGAGGCAGTGACGTGAGGAGGCAACCGGTGACGACCGCTGGACCGCCCGTGAAGGGCCGCTCGACCCGTCAGCGGGCAGCCGTGGCGGCGGCCCTGGACGAGGTCGAGGAGTTCCGCAGCGCGCAGGAACTGCACGACATGCTCAAGCACAAGGGCGACTCGGTCGGCCTGACCACGGTCTACCGCACGCTCCAGAACCTCGCCGACGCCGGCGAGGTGGACGTCCTGCGCACGTCCGACGGCGAGTCGGTGTACCGCCGCTGCTCCACCGGCGAGCACCACCACCACCTGGTCTGCAGAGCCTGCGGCAAGGCGGTGGAGGTGGAGGGCCCGGCGGTGGAGACGTGGGCCGAGGCCATCGCCGCCGAGCACGGGTACGTCAACGTCGCCCACACCGTCGAGATCTTCGGCACGTGCGCGGACTGCGCCGGGGCCGCGGAGGGCTGCTGAGCCATCCGCGCGTGAGGTGCCGGTCGAGGATCGCGCGCAGCCGGTCGGCCGACGGCCCGGCACCGCACCCGCCCCCGCCGTCGCCGCAGCCGCTCGCGTTCCCGCAGCGCCCCCGGGAAATCCCCCGCGACCGGCGGGTACGCCAGCTCGACCGCCCCCTGACCGGCGTCCCGCCCCGTGTCCATGGCCATGCGGCGGATCGTGGCGGTGCCGGTCAGCTCCGGTCGAAGCACTTCTCCAGTTCGTTCACGCATCCTCGACGGCCCTCGTGAACGGCGGGTGGCCGTCAGGTGCCCGACGGCTCCTCCTCCGTGCGGCCCTCCATGGCCAGCAGCTCCTCGTTGGGGATGGCCCCGCCGAACCGCCGGTCGCGGGAGGCGAATTCGAGGCACGCCCGCCACAGGTCACGGCGGTCGAAGTCGGGCCACAGGACGTCCTGGAAGACCATCTCGGCGTAAGCGCTCTGCCAGATCAGGTAGTTGGAGGTGCGCTGCTCGCCACTGGGGCGCAGGAACATGTCCACGTCCGGCATGTCGGCGTAGTACATGTGCTTCTGGATGGTCTTCTCGGTGATCTTCGACGGGTCGAGCCGGCCGGCCCTGACCTCCTCGGCGATCGCCTGCACCGCGTCGGTGATCTCCGCCCGGCCGCCGTAGTTCATGCAGAAGTACAGGGTGAGCAGGTCGTTGTCCTTGGTCTGCTCCTGGGCGACCTGGAGTTCCTTGGCGACCGACTTCCACAGCCGGGGCATCCGGCCCGCCCAGCGCACCCGGACGCCGAGTGCGTCGAGCTGGTCGCGGGACTTGCGGATGAAGTCGCGGTTGAAGTTCATCAGGAAGCGGACCTCTTCGGGCGAGCGCTTCCAGTTCTCCGTGGAGAAGGCGTACAGGGAGATGTTGCGGACGCCGATCTCGATCGCGCCCTGGAGCACGTCGAGGACCTGCTCGGCGCCGACCTTGTGGCCCTCGGTGCGCGGCAGGCCGCGCTCCTTCGCCCAGCGGCCGTTCCCGTCCATGACGATGGCCACATGGTCCGGGACCAGCTCACCCGGGAGCTTGGGCGGGCGGGCGCCGGACGGGTGCGGTTCCGGCGTCCTGTACTCGCGGCGCTGGCGTCCCAGGATCCCGCGTACGACCATGTGCTTCTCGTCTCCCTCTGGCTTTTCTCGCTAGTTCTTCTCTACGTACCTGAGCGAGCGCAGCCCGCGCTCCAGATGCCAGTGCAGATAGGCGGACACCAGCCCGCTGCCCTCCCGGACGTACCGTGCCTCGGCCGCGTCCGCGGTCTCCCAGTCTCCCGTAAGCAGCGCGCCGAGCAGAACCAGGGTCTGCGGCGAGGGTACGACGCTGCCGGGCACCCGGCAGTCGACGCAGACGGTGCCGCCGGAGCCGACCGAGAAGAAGCGGTTCGGGCCGGGCATGCCGCACTTGGCGCAGGCGTCGAAACTGGGCGCGTAGCCGTTGACGGCCAGGGAGCGCAGCAGGAAGGCGTCGAGGACGAGATGCGGGGCGTGTTCCCCGCGGGCGAGGGTCCTGAGCGCCCCCACGAGCAGCAGGTACTGCTGCACGGCCGGCTCGCCCTCGTGGTCGGTGAACCGCTCGGCGGTCTCCAGCATGGCCGTCCCGGCGGTGTACCGCGCGTAGTCGGCGACGATCCCGCCGCCGTACGGCGCGATGGTCTCGCTCTGCGTGCACAGCGGCAGCCCGCGCCCGACCAGCTCGCTCCCCCGGGCGAAGAACTGCACGTCGACATGGGAGAACGGCTCCAGCCGCGCCCCGAACTTCGACTTGGTCCGCCGCACCCCGCGAGCCACGGCCCGCACCCGCCCGTGCCCACGGGTGAGCAAGGTGATGATCCGGTCGGCCTCACCCAGCTTCTGGGTGCGCAGCACGACGCCGTCGTCACGGAAGAGACTCATGCCGCACCGGCCCTCGGCCGGCGGTACCGGGGGCGCCCCCCGTGTGGCCGCAGCATGATCCGGTCCGCCTCACCCGGCTTGTGGGTGCGCGGCACGATGCCGTCGTCGCGGAACAGGCTCATGGCCCCATTCTGCCCTGCCGGCGGAAGGCGCCGGGCAAAGGAGCCTTCAGGGGGCCTTGCCGCGGCTTCGGGTGTGGGCGTGGGCGGTGGCCGCGCTGAGCCGTTCGGCCTGGGTGGCGACGCGTACGGCGTCCGGGTGCGCGTCCCACTCCCGGCCTCCCCCGTACGGCCGCAACTGCACGTAGGGGCCCTCGTGGCCCATGACGATGCCCAGCCGTCCGGTGCGGGTGTCGACGGCGCAGGAGCCGACGGGGAGGTTCATCGCGTTCACCTCACCTGGCTCCCCCGCCTCCGGGAATTTCACGCTTCGCATCACCGGTGTGGCGCTGCGTGCCTAGACTCGGCCGGAGTCTGTCCCGGGTTCCGGGCGGGCGGCTCCTACATCAGCCCCGCACCCGCGAGGTACTTCGCCACGCACTCGGTCTCCTCCCGCGACAGGGGCACCTGGGGGTCGGCCGTGGCCGGGCAGTCGATCACCCCGCGCAGGTGCAGCGCCGCCTTGAACGCCCCGAGCCCCGCCGAGCTGCCGCCCATCCGGGCCGGGTCCCCGACGCCGGTCATCCGGAAGAGGCCGCACAGCCGCTCCTGTTCGGCCCGCGCCCGGTCCCAGTCGCCCGCGCGGCAGAGGCGGACCAGGCGCACGTAGCCGTCCGGGTCGACGTTGGCGAGGCCCGGCACCGCCCCGTCGGCGCCCAGCGCGAGGGCCGAGTCGACGGTCAGTTCGGACCCGGTCAGGGCGCTGAAGCCGGGCAGGCCCCTGCTGCCGGTGACGACCTCGCGGAAGCCCGCCAGGTCGCCGCTGGAGTCCTTCAGCCCGGCCAGCACCCCGTCGGCGGCCAGTTCCAGGACCAGGCCGGCGGGGAGCTTGGTGTGGACGGCGACCGGGATGTCGTAGGCGATCACCGGGACCGGGGACCGGTCGGCGATCAGGCGGAAGTGGCGGGCGATCTCGGCGGGGTGGGTGCGGGTGTAGAAGGGGGCGGTGACGACGACCGCGTCCGCGCCCGCCGAGGTGACGGCCGTGACGTGGTCCAGGACCCGGGGGGTCGTCATGTCGATGACGCCGGCCAGGACCGGGAGCCGGCCGGCCACGTGGGAGACCACCGTCTCGGTGACCAGCCGGCGCTGCCGGTCCGTCAGGTACGCCGCCTCGGAGGTCGAGCCGAGGACGAACAGACCGTCCACCCCGGCCGCCGTCAGATGGTCGACGAGTCTGCGCAGGGAGGCGGCGTCCACCTCGCGGTCCGGTGTCAGGGGCGTGCAGACGGGCGGTACGACACCGGTCAGCGGGGCGGGCAGGGTCATCAGGTCTCCCTGGGCAGGCGGTGGTCCGGCTGGTCCTCCTCCAACGGATGGTGACAGCGGTAGCGGTGGCCGGGGCGTGACGCGGCCGTGAAGTCAGGCATGCGGAGGGCACACGCGTCGTCCGCCCGCCAGCAGCGGGTGCGGAACGGGCACCCGGACGGCGGCCGGGTCGCGGAGGGGACCGGGCCGGTGAGCGGGATGGGGTCGATCGGGTTCAGCAGGCCCGGGGTGGCCGAGAACAGGGCCCGGGTGTACGGGTGCCGGGCGTGGCCGGTGACGTCGGCGGCCGGGGTGTCCTCGACGATCCGGCCGAGGTACATGGTGATCACCCGGTCGCTCATCCGCCGTACGGTCTGGATGTCGTGGGAGACGAAGACCAGGGCGAGACCGAGGCGTTCGCGCAGGTCGAGGAGGAGGTTGAGGATCTGGGCGCGGACCGAGACGTCCAGCGCGCTGGTCGGCTCGTCCGCCACCACCAGGGCGGGGTCCAGGGCGAGGGCGCGGGCGATCGCGACGCGCTGGCGCTGACCGCCGGAGAGCTGGCCGGGCAGGGCCTCGGCGAGGGCCCGGGGCAGGCCGACGAGGCTCATCAGCTCCCGCACCCGGTCCTCCCGTTCGGCCTTCGTGCCGCGCTCGTGGACGTCCAGCGGGTCGCGCAGGACACGGCGGACGGGCAGCCGGGGGTTGAGGGCCGTCGACGGGTCCTGGAAGACCATGCCGGTGCTCGCGCCGACGGCCGTCCGGCGTTCGGCCGGCGACATCGCCCACAGGTCGCGGCCGTGGACGGTGACCGTGCCGGCGGTCGGCCGCTGGATGCCGACCAGCACCTTCGCCAGCGTCGACTTCCCGCACCCCGACTCGCCGACCACGCCGACCGTCTCGCCGGGTGCCACGCTGAGGTCGGCGCCGGTCAGCGCGTACACCCGGGCCCGGCCGAACCCGCCCCCGCCGCGGGCCCTGTGGACCACGTGGACGCCGGTCAGCTCCACCGCGCTCATGTCACCGCCCCGGTGCTCACCAGGTCGACGGCCGGGTGGTGGCAGGCCGCGGTGTGGGCGGGGGTGCCGACGGGGGCCGGTGGCGTCGTACGGCAGACCTCGCTCGCCGCCGGGCAGCGGTCGCTGAAGCGGCAGCCGGCCGGGAAGCCGGCGGGCGACGGCACCACGCCGCTGATCCGGGTCAGCCGCTCGGCCCCGGACTCCAGCGACAGCACGCTGCCGAGCAGGCCGCGCGTGTAGTGGTGGGCCGGGGTGCCCACCAGTTCGGCGGTGACGCCGGTCTCGGCGATCTGACCGCCGTACATCACCACCACCCGGTCGGTGACGTCCGCGACCAGGGCGAGGTCGTGGGAGACGAGGATCAGCGCGAAGCCGAGTTCCTCGCGGAGGCGGAGGAGCAGTTCCATCACCTGCGCCTGCACGGTGACGTCGAGGGCGGTGGTCGGTTCGTCGGCGATGATCAGACGGGGGTCGCGGGAGAGCGCCATCGCGATCAGGACGCGCTGGCGCTGGCCGCCGGAGAGTTCGTGAGGGTAGCTGCGGAGCGTTCCGCCGGGGTCGAGGCCGACGAGGGAGAGCAACTCGGCCGGCGTGTGGCGGCCTCCGCGTCTCACCAGTTGTTTGAGCTGGGCGTTGACCGTCATGGAGGGGTTGAGGGAGGAGAGGGCGTCCTGGTAGACCATCGCGATCTCGTGGCCGAGGAGGCGGCGGTGGGGGGTGGTGAGGTCCAGGGGCGGCTGCGGGTGCGTTGTGGCTGGTCGCGCCCGCGCGGCGGTAGCCGCATGTTCGGCACTGCCCCGCGCCCCTGACGGGGCGTTCCGGTCCTGTGGGCTGAAAAGGATCTCGCCCGTCACCCTGGCCGTCTTCGGTTGCAGGCCCATGATCGTCAGTGCGGTCAGAGATTTGCCGCAGCCCGACTCGCCCACCAGGCCCAGCACTTCGCCCGGGTGGATGTCGAAGCCGATGCCGTCGACGATGTTCACGCCCCGGTGGCGGTCCGGGAAGGCGATCGCGAGGTTCTCCACGGACAGGACCGGCGGTCCCTCCCGGGAGGGCAGGGGCCGGGCACGCCGTCGTAGCCGGTCGGCCGCTTCGGCCAGTGAAGGCAGCTCCGGCACCTCCCCCGGCTCGGGTGCCTGCACGGGATCCGTCGGCTCCGCCTCCTTCCCCGCCGGTGAGGCCCACGCGTCCGGCACTCCCTCGGAGAGGATGTTCAGGGAGAGGACCGTGAGGAGGATCAGCAGGCCGGGGAAGAGGGTGGCCCACCAGCCGCCGGTGAGGACCATGTTCTTGCCGTCCGCGATGACGCTGCCCCAGGACGGGTCGGGGGGCCGTACGCCCGCGCCGATGAAGGACAGGGACGCCTCGAAGACGATGGCCTCGGCGACCTGGACCGTGCAGAAGACGAGGACGGGGGCGAGGCAGTTGATCGCGACGTGCCGGACGACGATGTGCGTGGTGCGGGCGCCGATCACGCGTTCCGCGGTCACGTAGTCCTCGCCGTACTGGTCCAGGACGTTGGCCCGGACGACCCTCGCCACCGGCGGGGTGAACAGGAAGGCGATCGCGCAGATCAGGACCGTGATGCCGCCGCCGAAGACGGCGACCAGGACGGCGGCCAGGGCGATGCCGGGGAACGCCATCACCACGTCCAGGCAGCGCATCAGGGTCTCGTCGACCGCCTTGCGGGAGGTCGCCGCGAGGGCCCCGAGCAGTGCCCCGGCGGCCAGGGCGAGGCCGGTGGCGCCGAGGCCGATGGCGAGGGACCAGCGGGCGCCGTACATCAGGCGGCTGAGGATGTCCCGGCCGAGGCTGTCCTGCCCCATCCAGTGGGCGGCGGAGGGGTGGCCGGTGCCGCCGACGGGGGCCTGCTGGGCGAGGGGGTCGTCGGGGGCGAGGAGGGGGGCGGACAGCGCCACCAGGACGATCACGGCGAGGAAGGCGAGGGCCGCCTTCGACAGCGGCGGCAGTCCGCGCAGCCGTACGCCCGGACGGGCGAGGGCGACGGTGCGGGCCGCACGGGTGAACGCCGTCATGTCGCCTCCCTCAGGCGCGGGTTGACCAGGAGGTAGAGGACGTCGATGACGAGGTTGACGACGACGAAGCCGGCCGCGGTGGTGAGGACGACGCCCTGGACGACGGCCGGGTCGCCGTTCTGGACGGCGTCGATCATCAGCTTGCCCATGCCGGGCAGGGCGAAGACGGTCTCGATGACGACGGCGCCGCCGAGCAGGTAGCCCACCCGCAGGCCGAGCACGGTCAGGGGGTTGACGAGGGCGTTGCGCAGGACGTTGCGGCCGACCACGACATGGGGTGGCAGGCCGCTGCCGATCGCGGTGCGGACGTAGTCCTTGTCGAGTTCCTCGACGACCGAGGTGCGGACGATCCGGGTGAGCTGGGCGGCGACCGGGAGGGAGAGCGCGAGGGCGGGCAGGGCCATCGTCCTCAGCCAGCCGGTGACGGAGTCCTCGGGGTTGATGTAGCCGCCGGAGGGGAACCAGCCGCGGTCGACGGCCAGGTACTGGATCATCAGCAGCGCCAGCCAGAAGGCGGGGGCGGCGACCCCGACCAGGGAGAGGACGCGGATGATCTGGTCCGGCCGGCGGTCCCGGTGGAGGGCCGCCGTGACGCCTCCGGCGAGGGCCAGGACGACGGCGATGGCGAGGCCCAGGAAGGTCAGCTGGAGGGTGAGCGGCAGGGCGGTGAGGACCTGGTCGCGGACCGGGGTGCGGGTGAGGGCGCTGGTGCCGAGGTCGCCGTGGAGCAGGCCGCCGACGAAGCGGACGTAGCGCAGGGGCAGGGGGTCGAGGAGTCCGTTGCGTTCGCGGAAGTCGTGGAGCTGTCGGGGGGTGGGGTTGGCGCCCTGGAAGAAGGCGGACGCCGGGTCGACGTCGGAGAACCGCATCACCAGGAACACGAACAGGGCGATGCCGAGCAGCAGCGGCACCAGCAGTGCGGTTCGGCGCAGCAGGACGCGCAGGACGGCGGTCATGCCGTCAGGCCCACTTGGCGGTGAGGACGTTGATGCCGGGGTAGGGCTGGGCCCTTATGCCGGTGAGTCTGCGCGGGTCCCAGGCGGTGATCAGCTCGTTGTGGACGACCGGGTAGAGGACGGCCTGTTCGGCGACGACGTCGATGTACTCCTGGATCATCGTCTTCTTCTTGTCCGGGTCCGGTTCGCGGGTGGCCGCGTCCATGTCCTTGAACAGCCGCTTCGCGACAGCGTTGTCGGACCAGCGGGCGTAGCCCGTCCAGAGGTTCCCGGGGCCGTAGTTGTAGTGCATGATCAGGTCGGCGTCGAGGCCGAACTGGTTGGGGTTCGAGACGGCGGCGACGACCTGGTAGTCCTGCTTCTGGTCCATCTTGGTGAACACGGCCGTGGTCTCCTGCGGGGACAGGGTGGTGGCGACGCCGATGGCGTCCCAGGACGACTTGATGGTGGGCAGGCAGTCGACGAGCCAGCTCACGTTGACGGCGAGGACGTCGACGTGGAGGCCGCTGACTCCGGCGGCCCTGAGGAGCGCCTTCGCCCTGTCGGGGTCGTGGTCGTAGACCGTCTTCGCCCTGCGGTAGGCGGGGTTGGCCTCGTTCAGGAACGAACTCGCCGGTTTTCCGTGGCCCTTGAGGGCGACCTCGACGATCTTCGCCTTGTCGATGGCGTAGTGCAGGGCCTGGCGGACCCGGACGTCGTCGAAGGGTCTGTGCCGCGTGTTGAACATCAGGAACGCGTTGTTCATCCCGGCGCCGCCGCCGACCGACAGGCCGCCCTGTTCGAGGCGGGGGATGTTGGCGTAGGGGATGTTGTCGGAGATCTGCGCGCCGGCGCCGGCGCCGGAGATCCGGGCCACGCGTGAGGCCGCGTCGACGATCGTCAGCCAGTTCATCTTCCGGAAGGCGGGCGCGCGGGGGCCGTTGTAGCGGTCGTACGCGGCGAAGGTGGTGTTCGACTTCGGATGGTGTCCGGTCTGCCGGTACGGTCCCGAGCCGATCGCCAGTCCCCTGATCGCGTCGTCCCAGGCGCCGGGCCGGGAGAACACGTGCCGGGGCATGATCTTGGCGAGGGTGAGGCGGGCGATCCCGTCCGGGAAGGGGAACCTGAGGACCAGGTCGACGGTCCGGGCGTCGACCTTGCGGACCTCCTTGAGCCAGCTCGCGAAGAAGCCCCGGGCGAGGGTCTGGGTGCCGGGGTCGAGGATCCGGTCGAAGACGAAGACCACGTCGTCGGCGGTGACCGGTTTCCCGTCGTGGAAGGTGGCGCCCGGGCGCAGGGTGAACCGCCAGGTGGTGGCGTGCGCGTCGGCGGGCAGCCGGGTCGCCAGCGCCGGGTAGGGGGCGCGGGTGATCGGGTCGGTGTCGGCCAGGCCCTCGTAGATGTGGTTGTTGGCGGCCATCGCGAACGCGGACGCGGTCTGGGTGGGGTCCCAGCTGCCGTCGTTGCCGTAGCCGATCACGGCCGTGAGAGTGCGGGCGGAGCCGTCGCCGCCGAGGTCGATCGTGGACTTGGGTCCGCACGCCGCCAGGGCCGGCAGGGACGTCAGCGAGGCGGCCGCGCCCAGTGCGCCGGTGTGTTTCAGGAACGTCCTGCGGCCGTGGCCGTGACCGTGACCGTGGGTCGCCTCGTCGCGCACGGTGCCTCCAGCGTGGGGGAAACGGAGACGTCGGACGTCCGGTGTTCAGCGCGACCATAAGAAAGGCTTCAGGGACGGTCAAGGCAAGGCGCGCGAATGGCGTAAACCGTCAGAGGTGGGACCAATGACACCACGAAGGTGGGGTTCTCCACGGTGCCGGTGTGCCGTCGGAGCAGTGGGTGCGGGCGTGCTCCTCGCTCTCGGGAGCAGTGCTCCAGGAAGGGCGACGCACGGGAGGAGTAACCGACCCGCAGCCGTAACCGCCTTGATCTGCCCCGCCCGCCCTGGGCACCGCTCCTGCGGGAGTGCGCGCTGCGCTACACGGCCCCGCGTGCTGCTGCGTTCTCCAGTCGCCGGCGCAGCGGTTGCAGTAGCGCCGGGTCCACGGACAGTGTCTGCTGAAGGTCCGCCAGGTCCTGCAGTGTTTCGCGGATACGGGAGGGCTCCGGGGCGCGCGCCAGGAAACGCTCAGTCTCTTCCGCTGCTTTGTCCCACTCGGGGAGCGCACAGTAGATCACCAGAAGACCGCCTATGGCGTCCGTGGCATCAGATCCTTCGGTGGACGCCTCGTCGGTGAGGACCGCCACAGCCTTACGCCAATGTTCGTGCTCCTGAGAATTTCCGAGCAGTCGCAACGTCACGGCGGTTTCGAAGTGTGCCCAGACGTCGTCGGGGTCGAGTTCCACGGCGCGGTCGAAGTCGGCGAGAGCGTCCTCGTAGTGGGCCAGGGCGCGGCGGGTGACGCCGCGTTGGACGAGGGTCCAGGCGTGGGCGCTGTCGAGTTCGACGGCGCGGTCGAGGTCGGCCAGCGCGTCCTCGTAGCGCCCCAGGGCATGGTGGGTCTGTCCACGGCTGCCGATGGCCCAGGCGTAGGCGCTGTCGAGTTCGACGGCGCGGTCGAAGTCGGCGAGAGCGTCCTCGTGGTGCCCGAGGACGCGGTGGGTCTCGCCTCGTTCGGCAAGGGCCCACGCGTTGTCGGGACCGAGTTCGACGGCCCGGTCGAGGTCGGCCAGGGCCTCGTCGTCACGGTCCAGGGCGCGGCGGGTGACGCCACGTTGGGCTATGGCCCAGGCGTAGGCGCTGTCGAGTTCGACAGCACGGTCGAAGTCGGCCAGCGCGTCCCCGTAGTGCCCCATGAAGCGGTGGGTGATGCCTCGTTCGGCGATGGTCCAGGCGTCGTCGGGGTCGAGTCCGACGGCACGGTCGAAATCGGCAAGCGCGTCGTCGTAGCGCCCCTGGAGGCGGCGGATTTCACCTCGTTGAGCGAGGGTCCAGGCGTTGTCGGGGTCCAGTTCGGCGGCGCGGTCGAAGTCGGCGACGGCGTCGTCGAAGTGCTTCAGGGCTCGGTGGGTTTCACCTCGTTGGTTGAGGGTCCAGACGTAGCTGTTGTTGAGTTCGATGGCCCGGTCGAGGTCGGCCAGCGCGTCCTCGTAGCGCCCCAGGGCATGGTGGGTCTGTCCGCGGCTGCCGATGGCCCAGGCGTCGTCGGGGTCGAGTTCGACGGCGCGGTCGAAGTCGGCGAGGGCGTCGTCCTGGCGGCCGGCGAGGCGGTGGGTCTCGCCCCGTTGGGCGATGGCCAACGAGTAGGTGTTCTTGAGTTCGAGGGCACGGTTGAAATCGGCGACGGCGTCGTCGTAGCGCTCCATGACGCGCAGGGTGATGCCTCGTTGGACGATGGTCCAGGCGTCGTAGGGGTCGAGTCCGATAGCGCGGTCGAAATCGGCGACGGCGTCGTCGTGGCGCTCCATGACGCGCAGGGTGATGCCTCGTTGGGCGATGGTCCAGGCGTCGTCGGGGCTGAGTCCGACGGCGCGGTCGAGGTCGGCAAGGGCGTCGTCGTAGTGCTCAAGAGCGCGGTGGGTGATGCCGCGGTAGGCGATGTATTCGCCGTCGTCGGGGTTGAGTGCGACGGCGCGGTCGAGGTCGGCCAGCGCGTCGCCGTAGCGGCTCAGGAAAAGGTGGGTGAGCCCGCGTCCGTAGTGGGCGCGGTCGAGACGAGGATTCAGCGCGAGGGATGCGGCATAGTCGGCCAGAGCCTGCTGGTAGTTGTTGGCCGTACGGTGTTCACGGCCACGGAGACAGCGGATGAGTGCTTGGTCCGCGGTGGCCAGCTGCGGG
The DNA here is from genome assembly GCF_040686075.1 of Streptomyces sp. NPDC086519. Lineage (NCBI taxonomy): Bacteria > Bacillati > Actinomycetota > Actinomycetes > Kitasatosporales > Streptomycetaceae > Streptomyces > Streptomyces sp. NPDC086519. Next base: position 9,306 of record NZ_JBFBJL010000080.1, on the reverse strand, counting down.
GCGGTCATCAGTTGGGTCAGGGCGGTGACGAGGACGGTGGTGTCGTCGGCGTCCGGTGCAGGAGGTGTCAGTGATCGCGACCAGGCGGACAAGGCGGCTGTGTCGCTGTCGGTTCCGGCTTGAGCGAGGATCTGGCTCCAGCGGCGCAGCGCGGCGGCTCCCTGGTCGCAGGCGTGCAACACCTGTACCAGCGCGCCGGGCAGAGCCTGATGAGGATCGGCGCACAGGCGGTGGTACGTCTCGTTCAGCCGGTGTTCGCGCCAGGCCCCGTCGGCCCAGTGCTGGTCGGTGGAGAGAGCTTCTTCCAGGATGCGGCGGCGTTGCTGGTAGGTGTCCGCGAGCAACGTGTGCTGCTGCTGCCAATGGGTGGGGGATTGCGTGCGCTGCAGGCGGAGCATGGGGGTACGGACAACATCGTGGTAGCGGCACCGGCCGGCCTCCCCGGTGACGAAGGGCAGACCGCGCAGCCAGGCGTACTCGTCTGCCGCCGTCTCAGGCGCAATGGTCCGGAAGAGATCCTCATCCAGTTGCAAGGGCAGTGCGCAGGCCAAGGCGGTGGTGCGCCGGTGAGGGCGGGTTTCCCACTTCAGGAAGCGTTCGACAGCGGTATCGGAGGGGTCGCCTATCTCCCCGGTGTTGTGCGGGCGGGTCTGGGCGAGCAGATCGACCAGCACCGGGAGCCGACCGGTCAGTTGCAGGACGACCTCGATGACGTCCGGATCGGTGACGCCGCGGGCGGCGAGCAGCCTGCGGGCCTCTTCTTCGGTGAACACCTCGAGAGGTACCTCGGCCACCAGCTCCAGATGGTCGCCCCAGCATCGTGTGTCGAGCCGCCCCTGCCCGGACAGCACGGCCACCAGATTGACTGGGAGTTCTCCGTATTCCTCGCCGGTCAGGACGTCACGCAACCAGGTGTTCAGGACCGGGCCCGTCTGCTCGAACACGTCGAAGAACAGCACCATCCAGTCATGCCGCTCGGCTGCCTCGGCCAGGTCTCGCAGGAACACCGGTGTCAGCGTCTGCACCGGAGAGAGGACGAGCTGGACGTCGTCGTGGTTGCGCAGCCGGGCGCTGAGCGCGGCGCGTAGTCGGTCGGTGCTCTGAGCCAGCTGCTGCGGGTCCATGGCTCCTGCCACCGCCCCCAGGCCCGGCACCAGGCCCAGGCCGGCCAGACCGGCCTGGGCCATCACCATGCTGGACACCGACGCGGGGGGCGACTGTCCTGCCTCCATCGCGCTGCCCGCCGCCTCGGGCCCGGCAGCGCCGATCTGGAGTGCCTCGGCCTCGTGACGGCGTTGCCGGTAGACGGCGAGCAGCTTCTCGAACCGCTTCAGGACTACCTGCTGACGCCCCAGCTGAGTGCTGATCGTCTCCATGGCCTCGATGACACTGTGCACGTCGTCGTCGAGATAGGCGGTCACCGCCTGCCGCTCCCGCGCGACGGTCTCCCACTGCCGGACCAGCGACGTCTTGCCGACCCCGGCCTGGCCGTGCACGTGAAAGAGGTACTGAAAAGCATCGTCGGCCGGATCGTGACTCAGGTTCTCCCGGAACACACTCAGCTCGCCGCGCCGCCCGATGAAGCCGCTCCGGCGGCGGCGCCGATTGAGTTCCTGCCGCGATGGTCTGCTCCCCGCCACGCGCATCCCCCCTTGGACCCTGACCATGATGCGCCCTCGCCTCGGGCGCGGGTAGCCTCGTCGGCCGTCCCGTCCGCGGATCGCCGGTGAGCCGTCCCGGTCCACGGCCCGGTACGAGCAGGTCCGGATCGCCGGTCCGTCCCGGCAGGACCGGATCCGCGCCCCTTGCCGCCGCGCCGTCGCCGGCCGACCGCAGCCGGACAAGCCGGACGGAGTGGTCGGCCCGGCGGCCGGCGGTACCAGATGCCCGCGCCCGGCCCGGGAGCGGCCGGAGGAAGAACCGTCGTGGACACCCGCCGTCAACGCAGGGCCGACGATCTCTCGATCGCCTGCCAAGCCGCGCCCTCCGCCCCGCCGCCGGCCTCATGGGGACACGGCACCAGGGGCCGAGGTGAAAGAACCTACGGCAGCGTCTTCTCGTACGACGTGTCCTGGTCGGAGTCGTAGACGAGCTTGCCCGTCGCGTCGTAGCCCTTCAGGTGCGGGGCGGCGGTGACCTGCTTGTGCAGGGTGCCGGTGGCGACGAACCAGCCGTGGTCGAGGACCGCCTCGCCCGCGCTGTCGCCGTAGGAGACCGTCATCGTGGCCACCGAGGCGCGGTAGCCGCCGACGACCCCCCAGCGGAACGGCAGCTTCCAGTTGCCCTTGTCGATGACCGACTGCTGGTACAGCTTGCCGCTGTCGGCGTCCGGGACCACGGGCGTCCGCGCATCGCCGAGGGGGTCTCCGACGCCGGTGTTCAGGCCGGAGGCGGCGCCGTCCTGCACGGTGCAGATGAGCCGGGCCGGCACCGGCTTCTCCTGCACCGCGACCACGAAGTAGCCGTCGCCGGGGGCGTTGGAGTCACCGGTGCTCCGCATCGCCAGGATGATCCGGTAGTCGGCCGGCTTGCCGAGGCCGGTGTGGACCGGGTCCTTGGGCAGGCGGTGCGCCTTGTCGTAGTCGAGGCACTTGGCGAGTCCGGCGGCGGCCTGCTCGAAGGTGATCCCGTCCAGCAACTGGTGCGCCGCGGAGGCCGGGCGGGCCGGCGCCGTCGGGGTGGCCGGGCCGGTCGGGGCCGGGCGGGCGCTGGTGAGCACGGTGGGGCCGGGCCCGGCGGGGCTCGCCGCGGTGCTGCCGCCGCCCAGCGCGCACGCGCCGACCGGCACCGCCGCCAGGGCCGCCAGCGCCGCCCCGCCCGCTGCCAGGCGCCGCCGCCGCTCCAGCACACCCCGCCGGCGGATCTCCGGGTACGGCACCGGTGACGGCCGGACCAGGGACGCGTCCCCCGCCAGCAGCGCCCGCACCCGGGCCTCGAACTCCGGCTCGGCCGCCCCGCCCTGCTTCTGACCGTTCACCTGCTGCCTCCCTGCGCGGGCGCCGCGTGGCTCATGGCCCGCGCGAGTCCCGGAAACGTACGCAACTTCGCCAGGCCCTTGGACGCCTGGCTCTTGACCGTGCCCGGGGAACAGCCGAGCACCTCGGCGACCTCCCCCTCGGACAGGTCCTCCCAGTACCGCAGCACCACCACCGCGCGCTGCCGGGGCGGCAGCCCGGCCAGGGCCGCGAGCAGCGTGCCGCGCTCGTCGGCCCGGGACACGGCGTCGTCGTACCCCGCGCGCTCCGGCGGGGCGTCGGTCAGCGACTCGGCGACCCGGCGCTTGCGGAACCGGTCGCTGTTGCAGCTGACCAGCATGCGGCGGACGTACGCCTCCGGACGGTCGGTCCGGGAGACGCGCCGCCAGGACCGGTAGGCCTTCGCCAGCACGGTCTGTGTCAGGTCCTCCGCGTGGTGCGGGTCGCCGGTGAGCAGGTAGGCGGTCCGCACCAGATGCGACCACCGCGCTCTGACGAATTCCTGGAACTGAGCCTCTAGCTCGGCCTGCATCGGTCACCCCCTCGCCCTCCAGACCACCGGATCCGGGGATTCGGTTGCCCGGTGGGCCCGGGCGGACCGCTCAGGGGGCCGGGACGCGGCGGAACTCGATCGTGTCGTACGCGGTCCTCGTGCCGGTCTCGTACAGCACGCCCACCGTGGACCGGTCCACCTGGACCAGGTCGGAGTAGGCGGCCTTCCGGTCGGACAGGGTGAGGAGTCTGCCGAAGGTGACGCCCCGGTCCCTGCTGGTCCACAGGGCCATGGACTTGCGGGCCGTCGGGACCGAGGGGCCCGAGAAGACCAACGGGGCTTTGCTGCCGTCGAGTTGGAGGACCGAGCCCTCGACCACGGGGACCCTGGCGAGGGTCGGCTGGACGGTGTAGGCGGCGTCCAGGTGCTCGCCGCCGTCGCTCGACCAGGCCTCCAGGCGGTTGCCGGAGCCGGAGCCGTCCTGGTTGCGGGCGTTGAAGTAGAGGCGGCCGTCGGGCAGTTGGGCGGCGGTGGTCTCGTTGGCGTAGTCGTGGCCGGTGTAGGAGTCGTCGACGAAGCCCAGGTGCCAGCTGAGGCCGCTGTCGTCGCTGTAGATCGCGTGACCGCCGTAGTACTTGGCCTCCCGGCCGGTGTCGGCGGAGCCGGCCCGCGGGGCGGCGGAGTGGTCGGCGGCGACGACCAGGCGGCCGCGGTGGGGTCCCCGGGTGAGCGCGACGGCGTGCCCGGGGCCGGTGGCGTACCAGCGCCAGCCGGCGGGTTTCACCCGGGCGGTGATCTCGCGCGGGCGGGTGAAGCGGCGGCCGTCGTCACTGCTGTGCTGCACGTACACCCGGCGGCTCTGCGCCTCGGTGACCTGGCCGCGCATGATCTGCGCCTCGCTCACCGAGCCGGCGTTGTACGACGTCACCAGGACCACCTGGCCGCTCCTCGGATCCACCACCGGTGCCGGGTTGCCGCGGGTGTCCCCGCCGCCGGCGGCCACCACCCGGAGCGGGTCCCAGGTGCAGCCGCCGTCGGTGGAACGCCTCAGCACGACGTCGATGTCACCGCTGTCCCCGGTGGTGGTGTGCCGGCCCTCGGCGAAGGCGAGCAGGGTGCCGCGCGGGGTGCGCACGACGGCCGGGATGCGGTACTGGGCGTACCCGTGCTCGCCGGAGACGTACGGCACGGAGGACGCGCAGCCGGCCGCCCAGGCCCGCTGTTCGACCGTGAACGCCCCGAGCAGCAGGGCGGTGGCGAGGGCGATCCGGCCCGCACGGGTCACAGGAGAGACAGGGTTCACCTTTCCATGGTCCTCGCACTCACCCTCCTCGCACCCGCATAACACCCGAAAGGGTCAATTGGTTTGGCGGATCGTCAGTTCCGGCGCGGCACGTCGACCGTGACCGGGGCGTCCTCGCGGGCCGGCAGCGACGGGAGGCGTACCGCGGGGCAGCGCGGGGGCAGCGCGGGGGCAGCGGCCGTGACCGCCGCCACGGTCGGCACGGCCACCGGCGTCCGGCGCATGCCTGACACTCACGCGCTCCCCCCGGTCCGCGGCGGCACGCGAGCCGGAGGGGATCCGAACTCCCGGCGGCCCGCGCCCCGGGCGGCCGGGGTCAGGACGGCAGGCGGGCCGCTGCCAGCAGGCGGCTCACGTCGTCGGCGCAGATGGTCAGGGCCGCGCCGACCGTGCCGAGGACCTCTCGTTCGGCGTTGGTGTAGGGGCCGTCGGCGAGTGCGATCCGGGCCGCCTGGAGGAGCAGGGCCTCGCGGCCCACGGGGGCGAGATGCGGGGCCAGCGGATCGAGGGCCTCGTGCAGCTCTATCGCCAGGCTCGCGCGGTACGGCTGTTCGAAGACCCGCCCGGTGTCGGCGACGACGGCCTCGACCAGCGCGCTCAGCTGGTCCTCCGTGGCCTCCTCGAAGCCGGCCGCGCGGACCGCGCCCGCCGCCGCCTCCAGGGACGCGCGGGAGCAGGTGCCGCCCGCGGCGAGGACGGCGAGGGCGACGGTGTGCACGGCGTCGCGGAGCATCGCCGAGAAGCGGGAGGTGGTGGGGTGGTCAAGGACGTCGGTGCCGTAGTGGTGGCGGCAGGCGGCGCACTCCACGACCGGCCCGGTGGTGCCGCGCGGCAGTACCGGCACGCCGAGCAGGGTGAAGCGGCGACGGCCGGTGAGCCGCTGGTAGTTGCGGTCGCCGCCGCAGCCGGGGCAGAAGAACTCGCCGTCGCCGACGGGTGTCCATGCGGTGCGGGTGCCCAGGATGCGGGCATGCCTGGCGGTTCGGCAGTCTCGTCCCCGTACTGGCAGCACGTCGCACCTCCGTAACGCCGTGGCAACATCGCCACCGCTGGCGTGATGTTAGCCACATGGGGGAGCCGTAGTCAGTACCCCGTACGAGACCCGTCCGTGACCTGCCCGTCGAGTTGGCCGGGAAACGACGGGGCCCTGATCGCCACGAGAGCTGATCAGGGCCCCGAAACCGCCGGTCAGAGTGGTTATCGCGCCGCGCGGTTGACGGCGGAGACGACCGCCTTCAGCGACGCACGCGTCGTGTTCGCGTCGATGCCGATACCCCACAGGATCTTGCCGTCGATCGCGCACTCGATGTAGGAGGCGGCCTGCGCGGAGGCACCCTCGCTCATCGTGTGCTCCTGGTAGTCCAGGAGACGTACGTCGATGCCCAGGCCCTGCAGCGCGTCGAAGAACGCGGAGATCGGGCCGTTGCCGGAACCGGTCAGCACGGTGTTCTCACCGTCGACGGTCGCCTCCACGGTGAGGGTGTCCACGCCGTCCGTGTCGGTGGTCGACTGACCCGTGCGGACCTGGATACGGCCCCAGGGGTTGTCCGGGTTCGGCAGGTACTCGTCCTGGAAGACCGCCCAGATGTCGGCGCCGGTGACCTCGCCGCCCTCGGCGTCCGTCTTGGCCTGGATGATCTTCGAGAACTCGATCTGCATCCGGCGCGGCAGGTCCAGCTTGTGGTCGTTCTTCAGGACGTAGGCGACGCCGCCCTTGCCGGACTGCGAGTTGACCCGGATGACCGCCTCGTAGGAGCGGCCGACGTCCTTCGGGTCGATCGGCAGGTACGGCACCGCCCACTCGATGTCGTCGACGGTGACGCCCTTGGCGGCCGCGTCGGCCTCCATGGCGTCGAAGCCCTTCTTGATGGCGTCCTGGTGGGAGCCGGAGAAGGACGTGTAGACCAGGTCGCCCACGTACGGGTGGCGCGGGTGGACCTCCATCTGGTTGCAGTACTCCCACACGCGACGGATCTCGTCGATGTCAGAGAAGTCGATCTGCGGGTCGACGCCCTGCGAGAACAGGTTCATGCCCAGGGTGACCAGGTCGACGTTGCCGGTGCGCTCGCCCTGCCCGAACAGGCAGCCCTCGACGCGGTCGGCGCCCGCCATCACCGCCAGCTCGGCGGCGGCGACGGCCGTGCCGCGGTCGTTGTGCGGGTGGACGGAGATGCAGACGTGCTCGCGGCGGGAGAGGTTGCGGTGCATCCACTCGAAGCGGTCGGCGTGCGTGGAGGGCGTCGACCGCTCCACCGTGGCCGGCAGGTTCAGGATGATCTCGCGGCCCGGACCCGGCTGGTAGACGTCCATGACCGCCTCGCAGACCTCCAGCGCGAAGTCCAGCTCGGTGTCGGTGAAGATCTCGGGGCTGTACTGGTAGCCGAACTCGGTCTCCGGACCCAGCAGCTTCTCCGCGTACTCCATCACCAGCCGCGTGCCGTCGACGGCGATCTGCTTGATGTCGTCCTTGGAACCGCGGAAGACCACGCGCCGGAACACCGGAGCGGTCGCGTTGTACAGGTGGACGGTGGCCCGCCTGGCGCCCTTCAGCGACTCCACGGTCCGCTCGATCAGGTCCTCGCGGGCCTGGGTCAGCACGGAGATCGTGACGTCGTCCGGGATCGCGCCCTCTTCCTCGATGATCGAGCGCACGAAGTCGAAGTCGGTCTGGCCGGAGGCGGGGAAGCCGACCTCGATCTCCTTGTAGCCCATCTTGACCAGCTGGTCGAACATCCGGCGCTTGCGCTCGGGCGACATCGGGTCGATCAGGGCCTGGTTGCCGTCGCGCAGGTCGGTGGAGAGCCAGCGGGGGGCGACGGTGATCCGCTTGTCCGGCCAGGTGCGGTCCGGGATGTCCACCTGCTCGTAACGGCCGTACTTGTGGATCGGCATGCTGCTGGGCTGCTGGCGGTTCGCCATGATGACGGGGCTCCTAGTGGGTGTCCGGAAGGACGGCCGACGACGCAACGCGAAGCTCCGCGGGGAGGGAGTCGACCTGGACTACAGGCCCTCGCCGCGGCAGCTAAGAAGAAGCAGCCCGAAACGCATGATGCTCCGCATGCTAGCCGAGCCCCTTCGGACGCGGGGCGCCGTATCAGTATGCGGGACTGCGGGGATGAACAGGACAAAAAGTGCGTCATACCACTCCCCCTCACGGAGCGTGGCCAATTGTCACCGTATTTCACCAATCATGGTTGCAGGTAGTGACAGTCGAGTGACTCGATGCGAAGGTGCGGTGCATGACGACCAACGGGGGCTCTGAGCCCGTCATCCGCCGCACGCCCGTCTTCTGCGGGATCGTGCCGCCGCACATCCTGGACCACCTCGCCCAGCACGAGGACCGAACGCTCTCCGACGCGGCGCTGCGCACCCTGCAACACGACTCCGCCGCCCGCACCCGCCGCCGCGTGACCGCGGTCCGCACCCTGACGACCGCCGCCGCCCCGGCCGCCGCCGACAGCACACCCCACCGCACGATCTACGACGCCGGGCACCGCACCGACCTCCCCGGCACCGAGGTCCGCCAGGAAGGCTCCGAGCCCGGTCAGGACGCCACCGTCAACCGCGCCTACGCCGGCCTCGGCGCCACCTTCGAGCTGTACCTGAAGGCGTACGAACGCGACTCCATCGACGGCAGCGGACTGCCGCTGAACGCGAGCGTGCACTACGACGTCAACTACGACAACGCCTTCTGGAACGGCGACCAGATGGTGTTCGGCGACGGCGACGGCGAGATCTTCACCGACTTCACCAGCTCCGTCGACGTCATCGGCCACGAGCTCACGCACGGCGTCACCCAGTACACCGCGAACCTGGAGTACTACGGCCAGTCCGGCGCCCTCAACGAGTCGGTCTCCGATGTCTTCGGCTCGCTCATCAAGCAGTACTCCCTCGGCCAGACCGCCGACCAGGCCGACTGGCTGATCGGCGAGGGCCTGCTCGCCCCCGGCGTGCACGGCGTGGCGCTGCGCTCGATGAAGGCCCCGGGCACGGCCTACGACGACACCCGCCTCGGCAAGGACCCGCAGCCGGCGACCATGCAGCACTACGTGAAGACCAGCCGGGACAACGGCGGTGTGCACATCAACTCCGGCATCCCCAACCACGCCTTCTACCTGCTCGCCACCGCCCTCGGCGGCAACGCCTGGGAGCGGGCCGGGCAGATCTGGTACGACGTCCTCACCGGCGGCGAACTGCGCTCGGACGCCGCGTTCGCGGACTTCGCGAAACTCACGGTCGCCGCGGCCAAGGCCCGCTACCAGGCGGGCGAGGAGAGCGAGGCGGTCCTCAAGGCCTGGGCCCAGGTGGGGGTGCAGGCCTCCTGACCGTGCGGGGGCGGGGGTGCGCACCGCCCGGTTCTGCACTACACAGGGACCCATGCGTATTCAGGTGAGGCGCACGGGCGGGTTCGCGGGCATCGAGCGCCGGGCCGAGGTGGACACCTCGGTCATGACTGTGGGGTGTCCTTACTTGGGGAGGGAATCGAGAGAGGGGCCGAGGATCCAGCTGGCGATCTCTCGGATCGCGCCGTCACC
>NZ_JBFBJL010000079.1:0-38957 GCF_040686075.1 Streptomyces sp. NPDC086519 | reverse complement strand
CCTGGCCGTGCCGCGGTAGGCGCTCACCTCGACCGCTTCCACTTGTTTGTCCGTACTCTACAGCCTGCGGGTCTAGTCCCCTGTTTCGGTCCGTACGCGCGGCGGCCCGGTGGGGTCCCACCCGACCGGGCGGCGGCGTCGTCCCACACGGCAGGCAGGCCGTCCGGACAGCCCCGCCGGGCCCGTCCGGCGAGGCCGGCCGTTGGCGGTCTCACGCGAGCAGCCGCGGCCGACAGGGCCGCGGCTGCTCCCGTTCGCAGGTGTGGCCGAGACCCTGACCCACGGCGCTGTCGGGGCGTCAGCCGTCCAGCCAGTCGCCTGTCACGCCCGTGGGACGGTATCCCGTGGCGTTCCAGAGGAAATGCGGGTGGGCGCAGCCGAACATGTAGGCGAGCAGGGCGGTGTCCTCCCGCCCGGTCAGAGGGTCGTGCAGGGTGTGGAATCGTTCGGATCCGACCACCCCGGCGTCTTGTTGGACCTCACGGGCACGGGCCGGGGACGGTGCGGCGCTGGACGCCTCCACGGCGGCTATGTAGGTACGGCGCAGGATCTCCCATGCGCTGTCGATGTTGCCGTACCACGGGCCGTGCACCGCTTCGAAGGCGTGGAGCTCGGCGTCGAAGAGGGCCCAGGTCCCGGGGTACTGGGCCCGGCAGCGTGCGGACAGTTCGGCGGTCCGGGGGCTGAGTGCCGGTACGGTGGGCCGCGGGCTGATGGTGAGGGTGGTGCCCTCGGTGAGGATGCCGGTGCAAGCGTTGGGTTGCAGGTCGCACAGCGCGCACCCGTGGGCCGGGGGGAGGCCCTCGGTGATGCCGTCGAACCACAGGGCGTGGCGGCCCGTGAGCCCCATCCAGACGATGGTGGTGGTCATCAGCCAGGTGTTCCACATCGGGCGGTGCGCCTCGGGCATGCAGCCGTACTTCACGAGGGCTATGGCACAGGCGGCGTAGAGGGCCTTGGTGTGGGTGGGCATCTCGGCGAGCCAGAAGTTGCTGATCTCCCCGGTGAGGGCGTCGGCCCGCACGTCGGCCATGTCGTCGATGACGCGGCACAGCAGCAGGGCGGCGAGGTTCTCCTCCTGCCAGAGTTCGCTGTCGGGCGCGACGTGCCAGAACAGGCAGTCCAGCATCTGCAGGACCGAGTAGGTGCTCTGGCCGAGCGGGTTGGTCTGCGGGAGCGTGACACCGCCCGCGTGGTGCTGGCGGAGCCAGTACTCGTCGACGGACCGCTTGTGGGCGGCGAAGAGCCCGGAGACCAGGGCCCGTGCGCTGTTGGTGCTGAAACTCTCGGCCAAGCGGTCTTCCACGTGCTGGGTGAGGCGCGTGGTGTCGATGGTGTCGATCACGCGTTTGTATTCGTGGAAGACGAGGATGTCGTCCTCGAATCGGTGACGGTGGCCGAGGTCTCGTTCGAGGTCGTTCATCTGCCGGGTCCAGGACCATCCACCGGTCAGGACGCTGTCGAGTTCCCGGCGGTACGGCCAGGTCTTGACGGTGAGGGGCCGGCCGGCGCTGTGCCGCCAACGGTAGTCGTCCAGCGTGCGCGCGGGGGGCGTGGGCAGCCGACGGCACAGCGGGCAGGCGCAGGCCGTTGTCCGCTCCTCCTCGCGCGGCGGGGTGAGTGCTCGGCTCCGCCAGGCCCCCTCCAGCATCGCGCAGGTCAGCCGGCAGATCTCGGCGTCGGTGCTGACCTGGGGGAAGGCCGCTTCGATCAGGCGCAGGCTGGAGTCGAGGTGCCGCAACCTGGCGTAGCCCTCCTCGTCGGGCGGGAGAAGCGCGCGCTGCGGCAGACGGAAAGCTCCCTCCACCTGCAGCGTGGTGCCGGAGTGGGGGGATCCGAGTGCGTCCAGCCGTTGCTGAGCGGCGTCCTGGCAGGCTCGGTACTGCTCCGTGCGCCCGTTGGCGCGTTTCACGAAGAGGCCGGCCAGGGTCTTCCCCGCCTCGGCGGGCTGGAGCAGGGCGCTTGGCCCCGCCGGAAGCAGGCTGTCGGCGGACGCCTTCGGAACGGCACCTACGCCTTGAGATGTCACACCGGTCTCCTTCGAGCTGTGGTCCTGGCAACGGAATCGACCGACCGGGGTGCGCCGGCCGGTCGTGTCCGGGGAATCTGCTGTCCCTGCGGCGTCGGCCTCGCCGCACAGCCGGACGCACGCGACCGGCTCGGTTCCGGCTGCGAGACGACCGCGAGGGCACGGCTGCCGCGTCGACGGCCGAAGAACGGAGCGAGGTCGCCCACCTGCCGCCCGACGCCGCAGGCCTTCCATGAACGGCCCGCCCTTGTCGAAGCACGCCTGCTACAGGACGGGCACCCGCGTCGCCGCCTCAGCCGTGTCGGCCGATGAGCACTCGCGGCCCCTCAGGCACGGCGCGACCAGCGGATCCGGGGCGGGCGGCCGCCCGCGGCAGGCAGCGCGACCGGCGGGCGCGCTCGAACTGCGGATGCTCGCTGACGGGGGTCTCGAAGGTCAGGCCGAACATGACGTCCTGAGGCATGTGTCTCCTATCGGGCGACAGTGCGCAGAGTCCCCCGGCCCTGCGGACGGGTGGCCTGTCAGCCACCCGTGCACTCGAACTGGCCTTCGTGGCTCGAAAGTTGAGCCCTGAAGCGTTACGAGGCTGCCCAGAGCGTAAATGATCTACGCGTGACCCTGCCGTGACGTGTGTTACTGCTCATGCCTCCTCGGCCGAGTACACTCGCGCGCCCCCGACGTATGTGTGCGCGACCTGTGTGTCCGCGATGTGCTCCGGGGGAGCGGTGAACGGATCGCGGTCCAGCACCACCAGATCCGCGAGCGCGCCGACCGCCACCCGCCCGGTGTCGTCGAGGTGGTTCACATAGGCGGAACCGGCCGTGTACGCCCTGATCGCGTCGCCGAGCCCCAGCCGCTCCCCGGGCAGGAACACCGGCGCGTCGCCGCCCGGTTCGACCCGGTTCACCGCGACATGGATGCCCTGGAGGGGGTCGGGGCTGCTCACCGGCCAGTCGCTGCCGCCCGCGAGCCGCGCCCCGGAGCGCAGCAGCGACCCGAACGGGTACTGCCGCCCGGCCCGTTCCGGGCCCAGGAACGGGATCGTCAGCTCGTCCATCTGCGGCTCGTGCGCGGCCCACAGCGCCTGGATGGTGGCGGTGGCGCCGAGCCGGGCGAAACGCGGTATGTCGGCGGGGTGCACGACCTGGAGATGTGCCAGGTGGGGCCGCGTGTCGCTGGGACCATTGGCGGCCCGCGCCGCCTCGACGGCGTCCAGCGCGTCCCGCACCGCCCGGTCGCCCAGCGCGTGGAAGTGGCACTGGAAGCCGAGCGCGTCCAACGCGGCGACGTACTGCGGAAGTTGTCGCGGATCGAGGAAGCTCTTACCGCGATTGCGCGTCGCACAGCCGCACTTGTCCAGGTAGGGGTCGAGCAGCGCCGCCGTGCCGTTCTCGGCGACCCCGTCCAGCATCAGCTTCACCGTGCCCGCCCGGAACCGGCCGTGGCTCAACGCGGCCCGCTTCGCCACGAGTTCGGGTATCTGCTCGGCCCCCCGCTCCCGGTCCCACCACAGCGCGCCGACCACCCGCGCGGTCAGCGAACCGTCCCGGGCGGCCGTGAGATACGCCTCGGACGGGTCGTCCATGCCGAGGAACCCCCCGACCAGCGCGTCCTGCCACGCCGTGATGCCGAGCGCGTGCAGGTGCCGCTGGGCGTGCAGCAGCGCCGCGAGCCGGTCCGCCGGGGCGGCCGGCGGGGCGAGCCGGCCGACCAGCTGCATCGCACCCTCCTGGAGCGTGCCGCTCGGCGTGCCGGAGGCGTCCCGGTCGATCCGCCCGTCGGCCGGGTCGGGCGTGTCGCGGCCGATCCCGGCCAGCTCCAGCGCCCGGCTGTTGACCCAGGCCCCGTGATGGTCCCGGTTGGGCAGATACACCGGCCGGTCCGGTACGACGGCGTCCAGCAGCTCCTTCGTCGGCGTACCGCCCTCGAACGCCTCCATGGACCAGCCGCCGCCCAGGATCCAGGCTCGCTCCGGATGCGCCCCGGCGTAGGCGCGGACGGCGGCCACGGTCTCCTCGGCGGTCCGCGGCCCGGTCAGATCGCACTGGGTCAGTTCGAGGCCGGCCGGGACCGGATGGACGTGCGCGTCCTGGAACCCGGGCAGCAGCAGCCGCCCGGCCAGGTCGACCACCTCCGTGCGCGGTCCGGCGAGCTCCCGCAGCTCCCCGGCGGAGCCGACGGCGGTGATGCGCTCACCGGTGACGGCGACGGCAGCGGCCGTCGGGCCCTCGGGGGTGAGGACGGGGCCGCCGGTGAAGAGCAGATCTGCGTGCATGTTTCCTGTTTCTCAGTTGGGGATCGTGAGCAGCTGGGGTGCGTCGGCGTCCGTGCCCTCGCCGGTGCGGAAGTACGGCGAGCGGCGCACGTACTTCGCCCAGCCGGCCGCGACGAACCCGGACCCGATCATCGCCAGCGGGGTGGCCAGCAGGAACCAGCCGTTGTCCGCGCTGACCTCGAAGTGGTCCGCGGACGTGTAGAAGGACCAGCCGAGATAGCCGCCGAGGCCCAGCAGGGCGAGCGCGCTCAGCGCCGGCAGCACCACGGCCCGTACGCCCTGCCGCCAGTCCTCGCGCAGCAGCCGGCGAAAGCGCGCGGCGGCGGCGAGCGCGGTGAGCGCGTACGACAGGGCGACGACGATGCCGACGGCGTTCACCGTCGCCATGATCATGTCGGCGAGCCGCGGGATCACCAGGGCGAGCGCGGCGACCGCCGCGGCCAGCGCGCCGATCAGCAGGGTGCCGGCCGCCGGGGTCCCGTACCGGGCACTGACCCTGGACCACACCGGCCCGAGGGTACGGTCCCGGCTCATCGCGAACATGCCCCGGGCCGTCGGGATCACCCCGGCCTGGAGCGAGGCCACCGCCGAGAACATCAGCGCCACCAGCGGCAGCGCGGCCCACGGCTGCGCGGCCAGCCGGTCGCCGAAGAACGCCAGCCCCTCGGCCCCGTGCCCGGCCAGCTCCTTCTCGGAGAGCACGCGCTGGAACGCCACCGAACCCAGCAGGAACAGGCCCAGCATGGTCACCAGGGTGATCAGTCCGGCCCGTGAGGCGTCCCGGGGGTCGCGGACCTCCTCGTTGACGCTGAACGCGGCCTCGAAACCCCAGTAGCAGAACACCGAAAGGAGCAGGCCCTGGGCGAGAGCGGTGGCCGACGGGATCGCGAACGGGTCGAACCAGCTCAGCCTGAAGGGGTGGGAGCCGGTGACGATGCCGTAGCCGCAGAACCCGAGCAGGACCACGTACTCGAAGACCAGCAGCCCGGTCTGCAGGCGGGCGGCGGTGCGGATACCGGTCACGGCGGTGACGGTGACGGCGACCAGGACGACGATGCCGACAGCCGTGGTCTGGGCCGTCGAGCCCGGGTCGAGGGCGAGCGAGCCGAGCCGGTGCACTCCGGCCTCACCCGCCAGTTGCAGCATCGCCGATCCCGTGACCGCCGTGGTGTACGCCAGGAAGGCCACCGTCGCCACGATGTTCACCCAGCCGACCATGAAGCCGAGCCACGGACTGAGTGAACGGCCCACCCACACATAGCCGTTGCCCGCGTTCGGCTCCACCCGGTTCAGCCGCGCGTAGGCACCCGCGATGCCGAGGACCGGCAGGAACGCCAGCAGCATGATGGCCGGCAGGTGCAGCCCGACCACCCCGGCCGTCACCCCCAGACCGATGCCGATGCTGGTGGTGGCGGCCGTACTGGACGCGGCGACCGCGACGCCGTCGAGGACGCCCAGGGATCTGCGCAACCCAGGGGGGTCCGCTGTGTAGGGCTGCTCGGTCATGGCCGGCACACTCCGCTCGCACCTGGGGGCCTGGCTGGTCGGCCCCGGTGACGGGACATGAAACTGCCGGTCCGCTTCACAGGTCAACGGTGTTGTCATAAGGTGCGCCACCAGGAAGGGAGACCCCATGAGCGAACGTGTCGTCCCGGCCACCGCCCGGCGGCGCCGGCGCCCCACCAAACAGGGCGTGGTCCTCTCCGGGGAACTGATCGTCGAGACCGCGATGCGGCTGATCGAGGAGCACGGCGCCGACGCCCTGTCCGTGCGCCGCCTCGGCCGCGCCCTGGGCGCCGACCCCAGCTCGCTCTACCGCTACTTCCGGCACACCGACGACCTGATGCTCGCCATCGCCGACGAGCTGATCGGCCGTACTCTGCGCGTCTGGCGGCCCACCGGCGACTGGCGCGCCGACCTGCGCGACCTCGGCCTGCGCATGCACGCCGGCGCCCTCGCCCACCCGCGGGCGGCGGTGCTCAGCGCCCATCGGGTGACCGGGCGGACATACGAGATCCAGGCCGTCGAGACCATCCTCGGGATACTGCGGAACGCCGGTTTCCCGGATGCCGAGGCGGTCCGCGTCTACCACGCCTTCGTCGACCAGGCCCTCGCCTACGGCGCCCTCGACTCCGCCAGCACCGCCCTGCCCAAGCCCGCCCGGGACGCCGAGGCGGACGTGTGGCGGGCGACCTACGCCCGGCTGCCCGCCACCAGCCACCCCAACATCGCGGCCACCGCCCGCCATCTCGTGGCCTCGATGCGGAACAGCTCCTATCCGGCCGCCCTCGACCTGCTGCTGACCGCGGCCGAGGCCCGGCTGGGCCAGTTGCGCGCCGGGAAGCGGCTGGTGGGCGACTGAATCCGCTGATCGGGGACAGACGTGCCCGGGAGAACCTTCCGAGGGAGGAAACATGGCACTGGTGACCGCGGCCGTCGTGGTGCTCGACTGCGCAGAGCCCGAGAAACTCGCCCAGTTCTACCGGGAGTTCCTGGACGCCGAGGACGGCGAGGCCTCGGCCAACCTGGTCGAGATCCGGGCCACCGGCGGCTTCCGGATCGCCTTCCGGCGCGACGTCAACGCGGCCCCGCCGAGCTGGCCGCGGCCCGAGAACTCGCTCCAGGCCCATCTCGACTTCCTCGTCGAGGACCTGGACGAGGCCGAGCGGCGGGTGGTCGGCCTCGGCGGACGGCCGATCGAGACGAAGGACCCGGCCGGGCCGTACGAGGAACGCGGGTACGCCGACCCGGCCGGACACTCCTTCACCCTGCGCCTGCTGCCGCCCTCCGCACCCAAGCAGGGCTGAACCCGCTCAGTCCCGGCCGCCCTTCTGGGGCACCGGCCAGACCCCGGTGGAGCGCTCGATGGCCGTCGCGCCGGTGCGGTCCACGGCGCTGCGCACCACCGCGAAGACCGCGCCCTGGACCGCCGCGGCCAGCAGTACCTCGCCCCAGCCGCGGTCCCGGTCCAGGGCGTCCGGCGCGTCCTGCTCGCCGCGCAGCGCCATCCAGGTCCGGCGGAAGACCAGCGCGCCCAGCGCCCCGGCCGCCCAGCTCAGCACCCAACCCAGGGGCGCGTAGACGAGGGGGAGCTTCAGCTTCTTCGTGCTCTTGGCCATGCCTTCCTCCGCGTTGTCAGGGCCGCCCCGCGGCCGGGACCTCCTCGGCCGCCGGCACCGGGCCGGGCGGCGTCCCGTCCCCGAAGGGCCGGCCGCCGAGCTCCTCCCGGTGATGGGGCGTCAGCCACCCGGCGAGATCCGGTCCGAGGGGCACGATACGGGTCGGGTTGATGCCGGTGTGGACCTGGTAGTAGTGCCGCTTGATGTGGTCGAAGTCGACGGTGTCACCGAATCCCGGCGTCTGGTAGAGGTCCCTGGCGTACGCCCACAGCACCGGGTTCTCCGCGAGCTTGAAGCGGTTGCACTTGAAGTGGCCGTGGTAGACGGCGTCGAACCGCACCAGCGTGGTGAACAGCCGGATGTCGGCCTCCGTGATCGTGTCCCCGACCAGATAGCGCTGCCCGGCCAGCCGGCCGGCGAGCAGCTCCAGCCGCCGGAACACCCCCGCGCACGCCTCCTCGTACTGCTGCTGCTCGTGCGCGAACCCGGCCCGGTAGACCCCGTTGTTGACGTCCTCGTACACCTCGGCCGTCACCACGTCGATCTCGTCGCGATGCCGTGCCGGGTACAGGTCCGGCGCACCTTCCCGGTGCAGTGCCGTCCACTCGGTGGCCAGGTCCAGGGTCAGCCGCTGGTAGTCGTTGGTGACCAGCTGCCCGCTCGGCACGTCCACGACCGCGGGCACGCTCACCCCGCCCGGAAAGCCGGTCTCCCGGCGGTCGTAGGCCTCACTGAGGTACCGGATGCCGAGCACCGGGTCACGGCCGTCGGGGTCGAGGGTGAAGCGCCAGCTGCGGTCGTCCTGGATCGGGTCGGTGACGGCGAGCGACAGGGCGTCCTCCAGGCCGAGCAGCCGCCGGGAGATCACCGCCCGGCCGGCCCACGGACAGGCGCGGCTGACCACCAGCCGGTACCGTCCGGCCGCCACCGGCCAGCCGTCGCGTCCGTCCGCGGTGATCCGGTCCGTGAAATGGCTCGGGGACCGGCTGAAAGCCCGGTGCCCCAGCGCGCTGTTGCCGTCGCCGCCGCTCATCGCGTCCTCCTTGCCGAGGGGCCGCCCGCGGTCGACCGGGGCCCCTGGGTCAATGCGTTCCCCCGTTTCCGTCTTTCGCACGGAGTGATCAGCCTCCGTCGGGGCAGTCGGCGGTCGTGAGCCGGACATCGTCGCGGAAGCATGCGGACCGGAAACGCCCGGAGCGGGAACACGCGGAGGAGGAGAACGCGCAGGAGATGAGCCCGGATCAGCAGCGCCCGGACCAGTCGAAGGCGGACCACAGGACACGCCTGACCGTGTTGGTGGCACTCGCCGCCAATCTGGTGATCGCCCTAGCCAAGGCCGTCGGCGGTGTCGTCGCCGGCTCGCCCGCGCTGCTGTCGGAGGCCGCGCACTCCGTCGCCGACAGCCTGAACGAGGTGTTCCTGCTGGCCGCCCTGCGCCGCAGCCGCCGCCCGCCCGACACCCGGCATCCCTTCGGCTACGGCAAGGAGCGCTTCTTCTGGGCGCTGCTCGCCGCCGTCGGGATCTTCGTCATGGGCGGCTGCTTCTCCTTCTTCCAGGGCGTGGAGGCACTGCGCGACGGGGCGCAGGAGAAGGCCAGCGGCTATGTGGCCGGCCTGATCGTGCTGGGCGTCGCCCTGCTCGCCGAGGGCGCGTCCCTGTTCCGGGCGCTGCACCAGGCCCGCGGCGAGGACCGGGGGCTGCGGGACCCGGCACTGCGGACGGTGATCGCCGAGGACGGTACCGCCGTGCTCGGCGTCTGCCTCGCGATCGTCGGCATGGCCCTGCACATGGTCACCGGTCAGGTGGTCTGGGAGGCGTCGGCCTCGCTGGCGATCGGCGCCCTGCTGGTGTTCGTCGCCTACCGGCTGGGCGCCGACGCGCGCGACCAGCTGATCGGGGAGGCGGCGGATCCGGAGCTCAGCGACAGGATCCGGGAGCAGCTCGCGGCGGAGCCCGAGATCGACAGCGTGGAGGCCCTCTTCACGATGCGGCTGGGCTTCGAAACCACCATGGTGGCGGCCCGGATCGACCTGGTGCCCGGCCTGGACAGCGAGGACGTTGAGGAGGTCCTGGTGCGCATCAAGGGGGCGCTCGCCGAGACGTTCACCGAGGCCGGGCAGATCTTCCTGGACGTGACCGACCGGTCCGCGCGGGAGGCACGGGAAAGCCCCGCCGCGACGGGGGAACGCGGCGGGGCCTGACATTCGGCTGCCCGGCCCGGTGCCGGTTCATGCCTTCCGGAAACAGATTTTTCTAAATTCCGACGGTCCCCGGCCGGAATGGATTCCCGGAACCGTCACTTCCCCCTACTTCGGTTCCAGCACGAACACCGGGATCTCCCGGCTGGTCTTCTTCTGGTAGTCGGCGTACGGCGGATACGCCGCGACGGCCCGCTCCCACCATTCGGCCTTCTCCGCACCGGTGACCTCACGGGCGGTCATGTCCTGCTTGACCGGCCCGTCCTGGAGCTCGACGAGCGGGTGCGACGTGATGTTGAAATACCAGACGGGATGCTTGGGCGCACCGCCCTGGGAGGCGACCACGGCGTACTTCCCGTCGTGCTCCACCCGCATCAGCGGCGTCTTGCGGATCTTCCCGCTCTTCACACCCAGGGTGGTCAACACGATCACGGGCAACCCCGTGTCCATCAGGGTCGTGCCCTCCTTCCCACCCGAGCTCTCGTACAACTCGACCTGTTCGCGTACCCAGGCGGTCGGGCTGGGCTCGTACTCGCCCTCAAGAGGCATGCGGTCCGTCCCCTCGTCGCTTCCATGACTGACACCACGATTCAACACCGGGAGTGCCCCGGATCATCCGCGCGACACCGGACCCGGCGGGAAGCCGCCCGCGCCGCGAGCGCACCGGCCGTCAGCCGGGCCGCAGCGCCATCCGCGCCGCCAGCCCCAGCATCACGCAGCTCGACAGCAGGGCCGTGACCAGGCGGCCCCGGTGACCGGTCAGGGCCCTGCCGAGGAGCGCGCCGCCGCTCGCCAGCAGCAGCTGCCAGCTCGCGGACGCGGCGAAGGCCGCGAGGACGAAGACACCCTGCTCCACCGGTCGTACCGGTTCGGCGGAACGGGTGCCGACCACCAGGGCCGCGAAGTAGATCACCGTCGTCGGATTGAGCAGCGTGATCCCGAGGAGGCCGAGATACGCCCGCCCGGGACCGGGTACCGGCCGCTCGACCCGGGCCGCTAGGCGCCGCTCCCGGAACTGGCGCAGCGCGAGGGCCGCACCGCGCACGGCGAGCGCCACCAGCACCAGCGCCGAGACCAGCCGCAGCGGCCCCAGCACCGGCAGCAGCGCCACCGCCAGCGCGGCGCCGCCGGCCGCCGCGAGCAGGGCGTACAGGCCGTCGGCCGTCGCCACGCCGAGCGCGGCGCAGGCGCCGGTCCGCAGTGACGTGCGAGCCGTGAGGGACACTAGATACGTGCCGACCGCGCCGACCGGGACGGCGATCCCGTACCCGGCGAGCAGGCCGGCGACGAGCGTGGCCGTCACGCGCGTGCGGGCTCGGGCCTCCGGGGGCGCCCCGGCTGCTGCTGGACCCGCACCCGACGCAGGGTCGCGGTGGTCAGCGGCAGAGCGGCGTCAGGAGAGTTCATGCGCAGATCCTGTGGCCCGGCTCGCCGCACCGGCAAGCGAATTTCGGCGCGGAATCGTCCCCCGGCCGCATGCGATCAGGTCAGATCGGTGGATTCACCGATGTGGCCGAACTTGCGGTCGTCCCATAGGTGCCCAGGGCATCTAATGATGATCGGCACGACGTACGACATTCGTCTGCGAGGTCTTCCATGAACGAACTGACGGACCTGACGGAACCCGCTGCTCCCGTCCGCCCGGCCGATCCTGTGGCGTGGCCGCAGGACCGCACGTGCCCCTACCACCCGCCCACCGGCTACGACCCGCTGCGCGACGGCGCCCAGCTGTCCCGTGTCACCCTCTACGACGGCCGTACCGCGTGGGCGGTCACCGGCCACGCCACGGCCCGCGCGCTGCTCTCCGACCCCCGGCTCTCCAGCGACCGCCGGCGCGAGGACTTCCCGATGCCGAACGCCCGGTT
The DNA here is from genome assembly GCF_040686075.1 of Streptomyces sp. NPDC086519. NCBI lineage: Bacteria > Bacillati > Actinomycetota > Actinomycetes > Kitasatosporales > Streptomycetaceae > Streptomyces > Streptomyces sp. NPDC086519. Next base: position 27,470 of record NZ_JBFBJL010000079.1, on the reverse strand, counting down.
CGCGATCGCCCGGGAGCGCCGCCGGGTCGCCCTGCTCGGCCTCGACGACCCCGAGCACCAGACCCAGCGCCGGATGCTGATCCCGGACTTCACCCTCAAACGCGCGACCGGGATGCGGCCGGCGATCCAGCGGATCGTCGACGAGCTGCTCGACAGGATGATCGCCGCCGGACCGCCCGCCGACCTGGTGAGTTCCTTCGCGCTGCCCGTGCCGTCCATGGTCATCTGCGACCTGCTCGGCGTGCCCTACGCCGACCACGAGTTCTTCGAGGCGCAGTCCCGGCGGCTGCTGCGCGGTCCGGAGCCCGCCGACTCCCTGGACGCGCGCGAGAGGCTGGAGGCCTATCTGGGCGACCTGGCCGACCGCAAGAGCCGGGACGAGGTGCCCGGCGACGGCGTCCTCGACGACCTCGTCCACGAACGGCTGCGCGCGGGTGCCCTGGACCGCGGGGAGGTCGTCGCGCTCGCCCTCATCCTGCTGGTCGCCGGGCACGAGACCACCGCCAACATGATCTCGCTCGGCACCTTCACCCTGCTCCAGCAGCCCGAGCGGCTCGCCGAACTGCGTGCCGACCCCGCGCTGGTGCCCGCCGCCGTCGAGGAACTGATGCGGCTGCTGTCCATCGCCGACGGGCTGCTGCGCGTCGCCCTGGAGGACATCGAGGTGGCCGGCACCACCATCCGCAAGGGCGACGGCGTGCTCTTCGCGACCTCGGTCATCAACCGCGACGAGTCCGTGTACGACGACCCCGACGCCCTCGACTGGCACCGCCCGGCCCGCCACCACGTGGCCTTCGGCTTCGGCATCCACCAGTGCCTGGGCCAGAACCTGGCCCGCACCGAGCTGGAGATCGCCCTGCGCACCCTGTGGGAGCGGCTCCCGGACCTGCGGCTCGCCGCACCGCCGGAGGAGATTCCCTTCAAACCCGGCGACACGATCCAGGGGATGCTGGAACTCCCCGTGACCTGGTAAGAGGCTCCTGCCATGCACATCGAGATCGACCGGGACGTCTGCATCGGCGCGGGGCAGTGCGCCCTGACCGCCCCGAACGTCTTCACCCAGGACGACGACGGCTTCAGCACCCTGCTCCCCGGCATGGCGGACGGCGGCGGCGACCCCCTGGTCCGCGAGGCGGCCCGCGCCTGCCCGGTACACGCCATCACGGTCCAGGAACCGGCGGGCTAGCCCGAAGGCTCACGACGATCTCGGTGAGCCGTCCGGGGCCCCGGCGCCCGGTCGGCCGCCGGGACGTCGAGCACCGCCAGCTCCAGCCCGCGCAGCCGCGCCGGGTCGGCGACGACCTCGTACGCCGTCACCCGGTCGCCCTCGACGGTGACCCGCAGGACGTAGCGCAGCCGTCCCCGCGGGGCGACGACGAGGCCGACCCGGCCGTCGACCAGGGCCGGTGCGGCGAACCGGGCGCGCTCGCGCAACAGCACCGTGCCCTCCGCGACCGCCCGGGCACCCCGCAGCTCAGCCGCCGCCCCCGGCGGCAGGGTCGCGGGGTCGGCGCGCCGGACCACGTCCGGGGCGAGCAGGCCGAGCAGCGCGTCCAGGTCACCGCCCCGGGCGGCGGCCAGGAACGCCTCCACGACCGCGCGGTGCCGGTCCTGCTCGGCGGCCGGCACCGCGGGTGTGCCCCGCACCTTGTGCCGGGCCCGGCTGGCGAGCTTCTTCGCGGCCGGCAGCGAACGGTCGGTGATCACCGCGACACGTTCGAACGGCACCCCGAACAGGTCGTGCAGCACGAACGCCACCCGCTCCGCCGGGCTCAGCGTCTCCAGCACCACCAGCAGGGCGAGCCCCACCGAATCGGCCAGCACGGCCTCCTCCTCGGGCCCGGCGCCGGCCGCGCGCTCCGGGAGGTCCTCGCCGTACGGCTCCTCGGGGTGAGCGGTCCGGGCGCGCAGCATGTCCAGGCAGATGCGGGAGACGACCGTCGTCAGCCAGGCGGTGAGGTTGCCGATGCCGGCGCCGCCCGCCCGGCTCAGCCGCAGCCAGGTCTCCTGGACCGCGTCGTCGGCGTCCCGGGCCGAGCCGAGCATGCGGTGGGCGATCGCCCGCAGCCGCCCGCGCCTCGCCTCGAACCGGGCCGCCAGCTCGTCGTGCCGGTCCATGGGGTCACCTTTCCGCCGCGTGCTCCGTCACCTCCTCGACGCATCCCGACCGACCGAGGTGACCACCCCATGCTGCTGCACATCGACTCCAGCGCCGACGCGACCGCCGACTCCGTGACCAGGCGTCTCACCGCCGGCTTCGCCCGCGCCTGGCGCGCCGGGCACCCGGCGGCCCGGTACCGCCACCGCGACCTGGCCGCCACCCCGGTGCCCCCGCTCACCGGCGCCTACACCACTCTGGGCCGCCGGGTGGAGCGGGCGGGCTTCGTGCCGCCCGCGAAGGTGCCCGCGCTGATCGAGGGCCCGGCCGAGGCCCGCGAGTGGGAACAGACCCGGCCCCTGATCAGCGAGCTGGCCGCCGCGGACACGGTGCTGCTCGGCGTCCCCATGTACAACTTCGCGGTGCCCGCGGCCCTCAAGGCGTGGATCGACCGGGTGACCTTCCCCGGCGCCTTCGCCCACCCGGACACGGGGGAGAGCCTGCTGTCCGGCACCCGGGTGGTGGCCGTCCTCGGGCGCGGCGGCGCCTACGGCCCGGACACCGGCCGGGCGGCCCTGGACTTCCAGACCCCGTACCTGAAGGCCTGGACGGGCCGGCTGGGCGTCCGGCCCGAGCACCTCCATCCGGTGGCCGCCGAGCTGACCCGCGTCGACGTGCTGCCCCACCTGGCCGGCCAGGAGGAGGCGGCCGCGGCCTCCCTCGCCGGGGCCCGCGCCCGGCTCTCGCGGCTCGCCGCCGCGAGCTGACCTCACCCGGCGCCCAGCAGCACCCGGGCCGCCGCGCGGGCCTCGGCCGCGGGCTCCGTGCTCCCGGTGACGCCCGCGGTGACCATCGCCCCCTCGGCGAGCAGGAACAGCGGCGCGGTGAGCGCGGCGTCCAGCCCGGCGTCGGCCACCAGCTCCGCGAGGTAGTCCCGGAAAGCCCGCTTGTGGCCCCGCACCTGGGCCACCACCCGCGGCGAGGTGGCGCCGAGCTCGCCGTACGCGTTGATCCAGGCGCACCCCCGGAAGTCCGCCTCGCCGAACCACCCCTCCAGCCAGTCGAAGACCGCGAGCAACCGCTCCCGGGGATCCTCGTGCAGCCGGACGTGCTCGGCGAGCCGCTGCCGCCAGCGCACGTCCCGCCGCTCCAGATAGGCCTCCACGAGCTGCTCCTTCGCGGGGAAGAGCTGGTAGAGCCGCTTCAGGGAGACACCGGAGGCGCCGCGTATGTCGTCCATGCCGACGGACTGCACCCCGCGCCCGTAGAACAGCCGCTCGGCGGCGTCCAGAGCCTGTTCACGCGCGACCGTGCTGTCCATGGGCCACTCCTTGACCAGAGAACGTGCGTTCTCCTAGGGTAGCGGCAATCAGGAGAACGTGCGTTCTCCGTCGAAGGAGGAGACCATGGCCGACCGCCCGCCCCTGCCGCCCTTCACCCGGGAGACCGCCGTCCAGAAGGTCCAGGCCGCCGAGGACGCCTGGAACACCCGCGATCCGGAGCGCGTCGCGCTCGCCTACTCCGAGGACTCGGTCTGGCGCAACCGCGGCACCTTCGTCACCGGCCGCGCCGCGATCGTCGAGTTCCTCACCGCCAAATGGGCCCGCGAACTCGACTACGCGCTCCGCAAGGACCTGTGGGCCTTCGACGGCAACCGCATCGCGGTCCGTTTCCAGTACGAGTGCCACGACGCGGACGGCCGGTGGTGGCGGTCGTACGGCAACGAGCTGTGGGAGTTCGACGAGCACGGGCTGATGACCCGGCGCGAGGCCAGCATCAACGACGTGCCGATCGAGGAGCACGAGCGCCGGATCCACGGTGCGCGCCCGGGGTCCGAGCGGGGCCTGTCCTTCCCGCTCCGGTAGCGCCCGCATAGGGTTCCCGGATGACCGATGAGCCCCGCAAGCCGTTCCTCTGCCTCGTCGTCTGCGCCGCCGGCATCGCCGCGGGCGTCGGCAGGCTCATCTCCGCGGCTCAGGAACGCGGTTGGGAGGTCGGGGTCATCGCCACACCCGCCGCCGTGAACGGTTTCCTCGACACCGCCGAGGCCGAGGCCCGCACCGGCCGCCCGATCCGGTCGGCCTGGCGCCGGCCCTCCGATCCGCGCCCCTTCCCCGCGCCGGACGCCGTGGTCGTCGCCCCCGCCACCTTCAACACCGTCAACAAGTGGGCCGCCGGGCTCGCCGACACCCTCGCCGTCGGCACCCTGTGCGAGGCCCTGGGACTCGGCGTCCCGATCGCCGTCCTGCCCTGCGTCGCCGACGCGCTGGCCGCACACCCGGCCTACCAGGAGAGCCTGAACCGGCTGCGCGCCCTCGGCGTCCGCTTCGGCGACCCCTACGGGGGCGAGGCCGAAGCGGACGGCGGCCGCCCCGAGTTCGCCTGGGAACAGGCGCTCGACCTGCTGGAGCGGCACTGACATCGTCCGACAACCACCGCCACGACACGAGAGCGGCCGCACCGCCGACGTACGCTCGCTTCTGTACGACGTGATCTCGACGGTGGGAGACAACGATGGAGTACGTGAAGCTCGGCCGCACCGGCCTGGACGTGTCCCGGATCTGCCTCGGCTGCATGACCTACGGCCTGCCCGACCGCGGCACCCACGAGTGGACCCTCGACGAGGAGGCGTCCCGCCCGCTGATCCGTCAGGCGCTGGAGGCGGGCGTCAACTTCTTCGACACCGCCAACGTCTACTCCGACGGAACCAGCGAGGAGATCGTCGGCAAGGCGCTGCGCGACTTCGCCCGGCGCGACGAGATCGTCCTCGCCACCAAGGTGCACGGCCGGATGCGCCCCGGCCCCAACGGCGGCGGCCTGTCCCGCAAGGCGATCCTCACGGAGATCGACCACAGCCTCGCCCGTCTCGGCACCGACTACGTCGACCTCTACCAGATCCACCGCTACGATCACGCCACGCCGATCGAGGAGACGATGGAGGCTCTGCACGACGTGGTCAAGGCGGGCAAGGCCCGCTACATCGGGGCGAGTTCGATGTACGCCTGGGAGTTCTCCAAGGCCCAGTACACGGCCGAGCTGAACGGCTGGACCAAGTTCGTCTCCATGCAGGACCACTACAACCTCCTCTACCGCGAGGAGGAGCGCGAGATGCTCCCGCTCTGCGCCGACCAGGGGGTGGGCGTGCTGCCGTGGAGCCCGCTGGCCCGGGGCCGGCTCACCCGCGACTGGGGCACGGTCACCGAGCGCAGCGCCACGGACGACTTCGGCAACCGCCTCTACCAGGAGGGCGACCGCGCGATCGTCGAGGCGGTCACCCGCATCGCCGGCGACCGGGGCGTCCCGCGCGCCCAGGTGGCCCTGTCCTGGCTCCTCCACCAGCACACGGTGACGGCCCCGATCATCGGAGCCGCGAAGCCGAACCACATCGAGGACGCGGTGGCGGCGGTGGAGCTGGAGCTGAGCGACAAGGAACTCGAAGAGCTGGAGCAGCCCTACGGTCCCCATCCCATCTCCGGCCACTGAGACGCGCCCTCTTGGGAGCGGCGCGGGGAACTGCGCGACCATCCCCCACCCACCCGCACCCGAATCACAACCGCTCGGTCCCGCACGGACCGCCCCCTTCGCTCTCCGGCAGAGGAACAGGTTCCCCACCCATGGACAACGTCCGGTAGTAGCCCCCGATCCGCTCCGCGGACCGCCCCACATAGTGGCCGATGAACGACCGCCGGAACCGGTCGGCGGAGCGATTGGGCTGTGACCCGTGCACCAGACTCCCGTTGAAGAACAGCACGTCCCCCGGCCCCATGCCGACCGGCACCGCCGCGAGCCCCTCCGGCGGTGCCACGTACTCCCGCGCGAACGACAGCCCCGCATCCGACTCCTCGGGGCAGAACAGGTCCATCCGGTGCGTCCCCGGCACCACCTCCAGCCCGCCGTTCTCCCGGTCGATCGCCTCGCAGGCGACCCACGCGGCGACGCACGTCCCCGGCTCCACCCGCAGGTAGAAGTTGTCCTGGTGCAGCGCCTGCCCCCGGGCCCCCGGCGGCTTGAAGTAGAACATGCTCTGCGCGGCCAGCACCTCCTCCCCGAACAGCGCCTCCAGGACCACCCGGAGCCGCGCGTCCAGCAGGAACCGCAGCGCGAGCGCGCTGATCTCATGGGGCTGCATCACCCGGGGATACCGGTGCAGCGGATCCGCCGTCGGCTTCGGCTCGAAGTGCCCCGGCACCACCCGGCCCGCCGCGTGCAGCGCCGCGAACTCCGCGCACAGACGGTCGATCTCGTCGTACCCGAACAGCCCCCGTACGACGGTGAACCCGTCCTCGCCGAACTGCCGCGGGATGCTGGTGTCGATGCCCGTGACTGTCATGCTCGCACTCCTCGCTCCGGTGCTCCTGACCTGTCACGCTAGGCCGGCACGCCGGCGGAGAGGATGCCCATGAGCGCTGCGGAGTTGCCCGGCACTGCTGCCCCGGCCCCGCCGCCGGGCATGGTCGTCACCGGCCGCTACGACGAGGGTCCCGGTTACCGGGTCAACCGGCCCGACGGGTCGAGCAGTTGGCTGCTCACCTGGACGACGGAGGGGCACGGCCTGCTCCGGCAGGGGGCGGTCGAGACCGCCACGCGCCCCGGCGACCTCGTCGTCCTCGCCCCCGGCGTCCCGCACGGCTATGCCGTCGGGCCCGGCGCGCGCCACTGGCGGTTCTGGTGGACCCACTGCCAGGTGCGCCCCCACTGGACGCAGTGGCTCGGTCCCCGCTCCCTCGGCGACGGCGTGTACGCCGTCGGCGCCCCGAGGGAGACCCATGCCCGGATCGAGGCGGCCTTCCGGCGGGTGCTCGCCGACTCCCGCTGGACCGGCACCGGCGCGCCACCCGCCCCGGCACCCGGCGACGGCCCCGTCGCCGTCGCGCACGGCAGCGCGGCGCGCGAACTCGCCCTGTGCGCACTGGAGGAGGTGGTGCTGCTCGCGACCGCCGGCCCGTCCCCGGCGGCACCCGGCCGGGAGGACCGGGACGAGCGGGTGCGCCGCGCCGAGGAGCTGATCGCCGCCGACCCGGGCGCCTCGCACACGGTCCGCTCGCTCGCCGCGCGTGTCGCGCTGTCGCCGTCCCGGTTCGCTCACCTCTTCACCGGGCAGACCGGTGTGCCCCCGATGCGCGCGCTGCGCGAGGCGCGGCTGCGACACGCCGTGCGGCTGCTGGAGAGCACCGACCTGACCGTCGAGCGGGTCGCCGCCGCGTCCGGATTTCCCAGCCCGTTCCACTTCAACCGGGTTTTCCGAGAAAGATACGGCGTTCCGCCCGGCGCCTACCGCTTGGGCGAACGCCCCTGATGTCCCCGTTCATTGGTTCACGGGCGTCGGCGGCCCGGCGGCCTGTGCAGGTTGGGCGGTGGTTCAATGGTTGCCGTCGATACCGGGGCGGCCGGTTCTGATTCCCCGCGTCAATTGCGATGTCGATACAGCGACAGGGCGCGGACTCCCGCATTGACGTTTCGTCAAATTACCGCTGCCCGCGGGCAATGCGCAAAACCCAGAGATCCCTTGTTCTGCCCTGCTGGCCTGTGCAAAGGTGTGGCGTGTCGGCATGCGGACCGTTATTTTCGACCGCCGCGTACGCGAGGCCGCTCCTCGTGTGCCGAACCCCCCAACACGCCCATCCGGCCTCGGTGTCGGCCGGGTCGCATATCGGTCGCATACCAGATGGTATGGGCTGAATCCCGCGTAGCGTCTGGAAGGAATGCAGCCGTGAATGACGCAGGCCTGGGGAATTCCCCTACCCCCGCCCGGCCGTTCGGCGTCACCGACGAGCAGCTCAGCGCCGAGCTCAAACAGTGGACGGGCAACGCACCCGCCCTGCATCCCGTCGGTGAACTCCTCGACCGGCACTGGGAAGCGGCCTTCGCCTACGCCCGTCTGTGCGCCGACGGGACGCGCGGCGCGGGAATGCTCACCACCGCCGCATTCACCCGGCTCTTCGGCGATTCCCTCCGGCAGACCGGCCCCACCGCCGCCTGGCGCCCCCAACTGCTGGTCACCGTCCGGCGCATAGCCGCCGAATGGGACAACGACGGCCGCGGCGAACTGCTCCACCCCCAGCTGCGCGCCGGCAAGGGAGAGCGGGCCGCCTCCCGGCTGCTCCCGCCCTCGAACCGGCGGCTGCTCTCCCGCGCCTTCCAGCGGCTCACCCCGTCCTCGCGCACCGTGCTGTGGCACACCGAGGTCGAGTCGGAGCCGCTGGCGGCACCCGCCGCACTGCTGGGCCTCGACGAGCAGGACGCGCGGGTCGAACTGCACCGGGCCCGCGAGCGGATGCGCGAGGAGTGCATCCAGGTGCACCGCGAACTCGCCCACGAGGACGAGTGCCAGCGCTACGTCCGGATGCTCGACGTGACCTTCCGGCGCGGCGGGATCGACATCGACCGGGACCTCCAGCAGCACCTGAACGGCTGCAAGCACTGCAGGTACACCGCCGACCAGCTTCACCAGTTCAACGGCGGCGGCCTCGGCCTCGCCCTCGCCGAGGCCGTGCTCGGCTGGGGCGCCCGCGCCTACATGGAGTCCCGGGCGGGACTGACCGAGCAGCCCGCCGAACCCCCGGCCGTGCCCGCCGCCGGGTTCGCGGGCGGGTTCGCGGGCGGGGAGGCGTTCGCGCCGCCGGCCGCCCCGGGCAAGGACCTGGTCGTGCACCCCGCCGCCTCGCGCCGCGCCAAGCAGCGGGCCGCCCGCCGGGTCCGCCGCCGCAACCTCACCGTGGCCGTCGGCACCGTGAGCGGCCTGGTCGTGCTGCCGCTGGTGCTGTGGTCGGTGCTCGGCTCCGGCGACGACGGCACCTCGGCCACCGCCAAGCCGTCCGCCACACCGGCCGGCACCTCCACCTCGGGCCCGTCCTGGATCGGCACCAGCCAGACCACGCAGGGCACCCTGCGCGGCCGGCTGCACAACATCGCCTCCGGCCTGTGCATCGGCGTGGTCGGCAAGAAGGCCGTCAAGGGCGCCGAGACCGAGCTCGCCGAGTGCTCCTCGGCCGCCAGCCAGCAGTGGACGTACGAGGGCGACGGACTGCTGCGCAACACCGCCGCCCCCGGCCTGTGCCTCGACTCGCACCTCGGCTACTCCGTCCGGCTCGCCCCGTGCTCGGCCGCGACCGGGACCAAGGCCAAGAGCGTCCACTACGACTTCACCCTCCAGGGCGCGCTGGTGCCCCGCTGGGACCAGGACCTGGCGCTCGCCCCCGCCGCCACCGACGGCGGCGGCGCCCTGGTCGTCAAGACCCGGGCGGACGTCAGCGCCCAGCGCTGGGTGATGGACACCTCCCAGCCCGACCTGCAGATGCAGATCGTCAACTGGGACGCCGACACCACGCCGCCCCCGACCGCCTCCGCCACTGCGGCCACCAAGGCCGCGAGGCCCGCCACGCCGACGTCCACCCCGTCCGCCTCGAAGACGACCGCGCAGCCGGCACCGTCGAGCACCCCCGGCTACAACCCGTGCGTCGAGTACCCGGGCTACTGCTACGGCTCCGGGGACGGCCAGTACGGCGGCGGTGGCTACGGTGGCGGTGGCTACGGCGGTGGCTACGGCGGTGGCTACGGCGGTGGCTACGGCGGTGGTTGGGGCGGCGGCTACGGCGGGGGGCACGACGGCCCCTGAGCCGGCGCGGGCTCAGGGGTGCGGCGGCGGTGGCGGCAGCGTCGTCAGGTCCGGCGCCGCCTCCGGCCACACCAGCAGTACCGGGCAGGGCGCGTGGTCGACGACGAACCGCACCGCCTTGCCCAGGCTGTGCGGCCCCAGCCGGGACCGGTCGCCGTCCCTGGCCAGGATCAGCAGATCGGCGTCGGCGGCGGCGGCCACCACCTCCCGCTCGACCCGGCCGATCCGCTCCAGCCGGGTGCACGGCCGCCCCAGCCGGGCCGCGGCCGCGTCCAGCAGTTCCGCCGCGGACGTCCCGCCGAGCTCCAGCAGCCGCCGCTCCGGGTCCGGTTCCGAGCCGGCCCGGCCCAGCAGCCCCGCGAAGGCGCCGTGCGCGAGCCCGGCCACCCCCGGCTCGTCCACGTGCAGCAGAACCACCTCACACGCGTCTCGCGGGTAGCCGCGCGCCGCGTCCACACAGGCGGGCCAGGTCCCCTCGACCAGCCAGACGATCACCCGCATGTCCATGGCCTCCCGTCTAGACCCCGACCACCTGGAGCGCTCCCCACAGTGCCACCACCGCCCCGCACAGCGCGGCCGGCACGGCGAGCAGTCCCAGCCGGGTGAACTCCCCGAGGTCCACCCCGTGGTCGTGCTGGTGCACGATCCTGCGCCACAGCAGCGTCGCGAGCGACCCGGCGTAGGTGAGGTTCGGTCCGATGTTCACCCCGAGCAGCACGGCCAGCACCGCGCCCGGCCCGGCCGGCGCGGTCAGCGGCAGCAGCACCAGCACCGCCGGCAGGTTGTTCACGATGTTCGCGAGGACGGCCGCGAGCGCGGCGACGCCGAGCAGCGCCGGCAGCCCGGTCCCGTCCGGCAGCACATGCCCGAGCGCGTCCGCGAGTCCGTTGTCCACGACCGCCCGCACCACGATCCCGAGCGCCAGCACGAAGGCCAGGAACGCGGGCGCGGTCGCCTTCACCACCGACAGCGGAGTCGCCCGCCGCCGTACCAGCGCCCGTCCGGCCAGCACCAGCGCGCCCGCGCACGCCGCCCACGCCGGGTCGATGCCGATGGCGGAGGTGAGCACGAACCCGGCGAGCGTGCAGGCCACCGTCACCAGCGCGAACAGCGGCAGCGGGGGCGGCTCGCCGGGTTCCCCGGAGCCGGGGGCCGACAAGGACAGGTCACGGGCGAAGAACCGCCGGAACACCAGGTACTCGGCGCCGATCGCCACCAGCCAGGGCAGCGCCATCAGCGCCGCGAACCGGGTGAAGCCCAGCCCGCTCGCCGCGAACGCCAGCAGGTTCGTCAGATTGGACACCGGCAGCAGCAGCGAGGCGGTGTTGGACAGGTGCGTGCAGGCATAGACGTGCGGCTTGGCCCGCACCCCGGACCGGGCCGCCGTCGCGAACACCACCGGCGTCAGCAGCACCACCGTCGCGTCCAGACTCAGGACGGCCGTGATCACCGATGCCAGCGCGAACACCGCGGTCAGCAGTCGCACCGGCCGGCCGCCCGACCACCGGGCCATCCACGCCCCGCAGGCCTGGAACAGGCCCTCCACGTCACAGAAATGGGCGAGCACCAGGACCGCGGCGAGGAAACCGACGACCGGCCCCAGCTGCTCGGCCTCCGCCCGCGCGTGGTCGAGGGAGATCGCCCCGGTGGCCACGACGATCCCCGCCGCCGGTACGGCGAGGACCGCCTCCGGCCAGCCGCGCGGCCGGATCACGGCCCAGGCGAGGACGGCGGCGAGCAGGAGAACGGACAGGGTCTCGGCGAGCGGGGTGTTCAGGGCGGGTTCCTCAGCAGCGCGATCAAGCAGGGCCCGCCCATGAAAGCAGATGAAAGCAGACGAACGCAGATGAAAGCAGCCGGGCCCGATTACGAGGTCCGGCTGCCCGCCGCGCCCAGGAACTCCGCCCAGCCGCCCACCGGCGCCTGCCCCGGGTTCAGCGTGCGCAGCTTGCGCAGCACCACCGGGTCCTGCGCCTCCAGCCACGCCACCAGCTGCTTGAAGGAGACGAAGCGCACGTCGTCGTGCTGGGCCATCCGGCCGATCGCCTCCTCCACGGCGTCCATGTAGATGCCGCCGTTCCAGCGCTCGAAGTGGTTGCCGATGAAGAACGGCGCCCGGTTGGTGCTGTGCGCCCGCTCGAAGCCCGCCACGTAGCTGTCGCGGGCCTGGGTGCGCCAGGCGTCGTACTGGGCCTTGTCGCCCAGCGGGTTACCGGCGGACTGGTTGTACATCATGTTGTAGTCCATCGACAGGACCTGGAAGGAGTGCCCGGGGAACGGTATGGACTGCAGGGGGAAGTCCCAGATGCGGTTGCCCTGCACCTTTCCCGGCCAGATCTGCAGGCCGCCGGGGGAGGAGGCGTCGTACTTCCAGCCGAGCGCGGCGGCCGTGGGCAGCAGGTTGCTCTGGCCTTCCAGGCACGGGGTGCGGCCACCGGTCAGCTCCTTGCGGTAGTCGAAGGGCAGCGGCTCCAGGTCGGTGAAGCCGGTGTTCGTCTTCCACTTGGTGACGAAGTCCACGGCCTGGTCTATCTCGCTGCGCCACTCGGCGGGCGACCAGTTGCGCACCCCGTCGGAGCCGCAGAAGTGGCCGTTGAAGTGGGTGCCGATCTCGTGGCCCTCCAGCCAGGCGGCGCGCACCTGCTGGAGCGTGGCGTGGATGTGCCGGTCGGACAGGTAGCCGATCGCGGAGGCGCCGACCGGGTGCTGCGGGGGACGGTAGAGGCTCTTCTTCGACTCGGGCAGGGTGTAGATGCCGGAGAGGAAGAACGTCATCTTCGCGCCGTGGTCCGCGGCCACCTTCCGGAAGCGGGAGAACAGCTGGTTGCTGAGCTCGCCCGCGCCGTCCCAGGAGAACACCACGAACTGCGGCGGCTTGGTGCCGGCCGCCAGCCGCGTCGCCTTCGGCTGGTGCGGCTGCGCGCCGGTGTCGGCGGTGGAGCCGTCACCGATGAGCTTCAGCGGCCTGGCCGGCGCGCCGCCGTTCGGGCCGCCGCCTTTGCCGCCCGCGGCCGGACCGCTGCCGCCCAGCGTCCAGTCGCCGTTCGAGCACCCCGACACCGCGCCGAGCGCGCCCAGCGCCCCCGCCGTCGCGCCCGCCGTCAGCACCCGCCTGCGAGAGATGCCGTTCATGTCCGCCCCGATTCCGTCGTCCCGGCCCCTGGTGGAGCCCCGCTGCCATGTGGTCGACGGGTTCGATGGACGGTCCGGCGGAAAAGATCGGAGCCGGCCGCGCGTGTTGCACGTCTGTGACAGTTGTGGCCCGGACATGACGGACCCCGCTGCCCGGGGGAGAGGGCAGCGGGGTCCGGTCAGGGGGCGGTCAGACGCCGGTACCGGCGCTGAACACGTTCAGGCGCACCGAGGAGGCGTTCCCGGAGACCGGGACCGCGCCGCTCGTCCAGGCGACCTTCAGCGAGTCCCGCTCGTCCGGCGGGGTGACCAGCAGCGCGGCCGGCGTCGCCGTCTTGGCGCCGCTGATCTCCGGGTTGGAGAAGGTCAGCCCCGCCCAGGCGCTCTGGCCCGGCTTGAGGGTGACCGTCGCCGCGGTGCTGCCCGACTCGCGCTGCGGGTCCGGGCCGAGCTGGGTGCCGGAGGCGTTCACGAAGGCGGCGCCCGGGTAGCCGCGCACGGTGCAGGTGCGGCCCGACTTGTTGGTGAGCACGATCGGGAAGTTCTCCTGACCGGCCCCCGGGTTGTTCGCGCCCACCGAGGCGGACAGCTCCGAGGTGTGGCAGCGGGTGCCGGCCGCAGTGGCGCTGCCGGTCTTGGCGGAGCCGGTCGACGAACCGCCGCCCGTCGCCGCTCCGCCGGTCTGCGAGGCCGGCGAGGACCCGGTGCCGGACGGGGCGGCGGAGGTGTCCGAGGTGTCCGTGCTCGACGCGTTGCCGGTCGCGGGCGCCGCCGTGCCCGACACCGACTCCGGGGACGTGCCCTGACCGCCGTTGCCGCAGGCGGTCAGCAGGCCCAGGGCGGCGACCGTGCTCGCGAGCAGGGCGGCCCCGCGCCGCGAGGACTGGGACGTGTGCGCCATGTGGATCAACACTCCTGGATGTCGTGGTACGCCTGCGAGGCGTGCCGGAGGCGCTCCGTGCGCCGTCACTTCCATCCGATGCCAGAAACGGCGGAAAAGTTCGGGGGCACGCCGGGATTCGTCGGGTCAGGTGACCCGAAGCGATCGGAGTATGCCATCGGTGGTGCTCTCGTCGACGGCGCCCTTCTGCCGTACCTGTACGTACACCTGGGGCCGGCTGTCCCCGCCGGCCGGACCGAGGGCCGCCTCCTGGATCGAGCCGCCCGCGCCGGAACAGCCGCTCCAGCTGCGGACCTGCCCCTTCCAGTCGCTGCTGGTGAAGGCGCGGCTGCCGTCGTAGTGGCAGCCGGAGTGACTCAGGGCGTTCACCTTGGCGGTGACGTTCCCGTGCGCGCTCACGCCGATGAACACGCCGTTCACCGCGGCTGACAGGTCCTGCCACTCCGACACGTCGTCGGCGACCTCCAGGCCGGGCTCGTGCCCGGCGGCCAGCCCCAGGGCCTGCGGATTCCAGCCCGAATCGCGCAGCTCGCCCGCCCACCCGGACGGCACCTCGGCCGTCACCCGCCCGGTGGAGTCGGCGACCCGCGTCCCGTCCCCCGCCGACCCGCCCCGGTCGATCATCGTGACCGCGAGTGCTGTGCCCCCCGCGGCGAGGACCGCGGCGACGGTCAGGGTGACCGCGTTGAGCCGCCTGCGGACACCGTCCAGGCGCCCCGGCCGACGGGCTGCCGCGGCCGCCGCCAGCCGGTCCAGCTCGTCCGCGAAGGCCTGCGCGGACGGCCAGCGCCGCTGCCGGTCCGGCTCCAGGGCCCGCATCAGCGCCCGCTGCACGTCGTCCCCGAGGTCCGGTCGCAGCCGCTCCGGCCGGACGACCTGCCCCGGCGCCGCCGGCACCGTCCCGGTCACCAGCTCGTAGCCGACCGCGCCCAGCGCGTACACGTCGGCGCGGGCGTCGATGCCCTCGCCGGGCCGGGCCTGCTCCGGCGGCTGGTACCCCGCCGAACCGGCGGCCAGCGTCAGCCCCGACGCCTGCGCCAGGCTCTTCGCCAGCCCGAGGTCGGCCAGCAGCACCCGGCGGGTGCCGTCCTGCGCGGTGCGCAGCAGCACGTTGGTCGGCTTGATGTCCCGGTGCACGATCCCCGCGCTGTGCAGGTCCGCCGCGCCGCGCGCCGCCAGCGCGGTCAGCCGCAGCGCGTCGGGCACCGGCAGCGGGCCCGCCCCGAGCAGATCGGCGAGGGTGCCCGCGTCGGCGTACTCCATCACGAAGTACGGCCGCCCGTCAGGGAGTTCGCCGATGTCGTAGACCTGCACCACGCGCTTGGAGTCGGCCCGCCGCAGCAGCCGCGCCTCGGACAGGAAACGGTCGTGGACGTCGAGGCGGTGGGACCAGTTGTCGGCGAGCACCTTCACCGCCACCGGGGCGTCCAGCTGGTCGTCGTGGGCGAGCCAGACCGTCCCGAAGGCACCGGTGCCCAGGCGCTGTTCGAGGCGATAGCGGCCGATCCGCTCCAGGGGTTGCATACGACTATCATGCCTGTCCTGAGATCGACTTCGAGGGGGACCTCCCGTGCCGGACGCCGCGCTGACCGAAGACCTCGCCCGGCGTGCCGCGGCCGGCGATCAGGTGGCCCTGAACCAGCTGCTCTCCGAGGTCTGGCCCGACGTCGTACGACGCTGCGGGCGGTTCCTGCCGTGCCGGGAGGACGCCGAGGAGGCGGCCCAGGACGTGCTGCTCCAGATCTCCCGGAAGATCTCGACGTTCGAGGGCCGCAGCCGCTTCAGCACCTGGCTGTACACGGTCGTCTCCAACTGCGCCCGGCAGAAGTACCGGGACCTGAAACGACGGGCGGCGGAGCAGCCGGCGGCCATCGAACCGGCCGAGCACGTCGACCCGCGGACGACGAGTGTGATCGCCGGGTCCCGGATCGATCTGCTGGAGGCTCTGGACCGGCTGGAGCGGGAACATCCGCAGCTGGTCGCGCCGCTCGTCTACCGCGACATCTGCCAGCTGGACTACGCCGAGGTCGCCGAGCGGGTGGGGATCCCGCTGGGCACGCTGAAGTCCCGGCTGCACGAGGCACGCAAGCAGGTCCGGCCGTGGCTGAGCGCGCCGTGACAGCAGAAAGGGCCGCGCATCGGCGGCCCGCAGGAAACACAGGGCGAGAAGTTCTTCTCCTTGCCCTTCTTAACGTATAGCGCACTGGGGGGCTTGCGGCAAGGCCCCCCTGGTCCCGCAGAATCGCTGGCCGAAGCCAGGAACCGCGGTATTTGGGGGATGTGCGACGTGCGTGTGCTGTTGATGGGATATGGGTCGCGTGGCGATGTCGAACCGCTGGCGGGACTCGCGGTGGCGCTGCGGAAGCTCGGCGCCGAGGCACGGGTGTGCGCCCCGCCGGACGAGGAGTTCGCGGAGCTGCTGGGCCGTGCGGGTGTGCCGCACGTGCCGTTCGGGCCGTCGGTGCGCGCGCTGGTGACCCGGCCGAAGCCGTCACCGCAGGACGCGTTCAAGCTCGCGCCCGAGCTGGTCGCCGCGCACTTCGAGACGGTCGCCCCCGCCGCCGAGGGATGCGACGCGCTGGTGGCGAGCGGTCTGATGCCGGCCGGCGCGCGGTCGGTGGCCGAGAAGCTGGGCATCCGCTACGTGCTGGCCTGCTTCCATACGGCCGGGCTGCCGTCCTCGCGGTTCCCGCCGGCCGCCCGGCCGGGCCGCCCGTCGCCTGCCGACGCCGACCTGCCGACGCTGTGGAAGGCGGACGCCGAGCGGGTGAACGCCCTGTACGGGGAGGCACTCAACACGCACCGGGCCGCGCTCGGCCTGCCCCCGGTGGACAACGTCCGTGACCACGTCCTCACCGACCGGCCGTGGCTGGCGGCCGACCCGGGTCTGGCCCCCTGGCAGGACATGACGGATCTGGACCTCGTGCAGACCGGCGCGTGGCTGCTGCCCGACGAACGCCCGCTCCCGGCCGAGCTGGTGGCCTTCCTGGAGGCCGGCGCACCGCCGGTGTACGTCGGCTTCGGCAGCATGGCCCTGCGCGGCGCACCGGACGCCGCCCGGGTGGCTGTCGAGGCGGTGCGCGCCCAGGGCCGTCGCGTGCTGGTCGGGCGCGGCTGGGCGGACCTCGCCCCGGCCGACGGCGACGACTGCCTCGCCGTCGGCGAGGTCAACCACCAGGCGCTGTTCCGCCGGGTCGCCGCCGTCGTCCACCACGGGGGCGCGGGCACCACGACGACGGCCGCCGTGGCCGGTGTGCCCCAGGTGGTCGTCCCCCAGATCGTGGACCAGCCGCACTGGGCGGCCCGGGTGGCCGCGCTGGGCATCGGCGCGGCCCACGACGGCCCGGTGCCGACCGTCGATTCGCTCTCGGCCGCGCTCGCGACCGCCCTCACCCCCGGCACCCGGGACCGTGCGGCCGCCGTCGCCGCCACGATGCGCACCGACGGCGCGACCGTGGCCGCGCGACTGCTCCTCGACGGCGCCTGAGCAGTACATACCTCCACCGTGGCGCCCCGCGCCCCGTGCGCGGCGCGGGGCCGTATCGATCCGCGGCTCCGCCGTGTGGGCGCGACCAGCCCCGACGGCCCCGCGGTCCCGCCCGCTCCGCCACCCGCCACGAACCCCGGACGACGGTCGTCGTCCCCGCCCCCCTGTTCGTCCCGTCCCTCCGGACGCCCTGCCGTACGTGCCCGCGGCCGCACGGCCTCCCCACGGAGCTGATGCCTTGAACCCCCTGACCACCAGCGCCTTCGCCCTGCCCGAAGGCCTCTCCGCCAAGGCCGACCCGGCCCTGATCGCCGACGACGACCGGCACCTGGCCGCCGTCGCCGAGTGCCTCGCGCAGTCGATCGCCGAGCTGTCCGACCGCCTAGAAACCGAGCTCAGGGCGCCGGGCGGCACCGGCCGGGCGGCGATGGACCGGGACGCCGAGGTCCACCGGCTGAGCGGACGGCTGCGCACCCTGCGCCGCTTCGGCCTGGACCTCTGCCTGGGACGCATGGTCGGCGCCGACGATCCCGAACCCGTGTACATCGGCCGGCTCGGCCTCACCGACGGCACGGGCCGCCGGCTGCTGATCGACTGGCGGTCACCGGCGGCCGAGCCGTTCTTCGCGGCGACCCACGCCGACCCGATGGGGCTGCGCAGCCGCCGCAGGTACCGCTGGCGGGACGGCCGGATCAGCGACTACTGGGACGAGGTGTTCACCGCCGACGGGCTCGACGGCCACGCCGCGCTCGACGACCAGTCCGCGTTCATCGCCAGCCTGGGCGCCGACCGGTCGGAGCGGATGCGCGACGTGCTCGCCACCATCCAGGCCGACCAGGACGCCGTCATCCGCGCGGGCTCCCGGGGCGCCCTGGTCGTGGACGGCGGCCCGGGCACCGGCAAGACGGTCGTCGCCCTGCACCGCACGGCCCACCTCCTGTACTCCGACCCGCGTCTCGGCCACCGGCGCGGCGGGGTGCTGTTCGTCGGCCCGCACCGGCCCTACCTGAACTACGTCCGCGACGTCCTCCCGAGCCTCGGTGAGGAGGGCGTGCAGACCTGCGTCCTGCGGGACCTCGTCGACGAGGGCGCCGCCGCGGCGGTGGAGGCCGACCCGGAGGTGGCCCGCCTGAAGTCGTCAGCGGACATGGTCCGGGCGATCGAGACGGCCGTCCGCTTCTACGAGGAGCCCCCGGCCCGGGGCACGACGGTCACCACCGACTGGGCCGACCTGCGGCTGAGCGCCGACGACTGGGCCGACGCGTTCCGGGCACCGGGCCCGGGCACCCCGCACAACGAGGCACGCGAGCAGATCTGGGAGGAACTGGCCGCCATCCTGCTGGGCAAGTACGACGGCGACGACGTCCCGCCCGAGGAGTTCCGCAGGGCGCTGCGGCAGGACACGGAGCTGGCCGACACCCTGCACGGCGCGTGGCCGCTGCTGGAGGCGACCGACCTGGTCTCCGACCTGTGGTCGGTGCCCGCCTATCTGCGGATGTGCGCCCCGTGGCTGGACCGCGACGAGGTCCGGCTGCTGCAGCGCGCGGACCCGCGGGCCTGGACGGTCTGTGACCTGCCGCTCCTGGACGCGGCCCGGCACCGGCTCGGCGACCCGGAGGCGGCGCGGCGCAAGCAGCGGCACGAGGCCGTCCTCGCGGCCCAGCGCGAGCGGATGGCGCAGGTCGTCGACAACCTGATCGGGGCCGCCGCCGACTCCGGCGCCGACGGGGACGACGGCGAGGGCCTGGTGAGGATGCTCCGCGGCGAGGACGCCAAGATCAGCCTGGTCGACGATTCCGAACTGCCCGCCCTCTCACCCGACCTGCTGGCCGGCCCGTTCGCGCACATCGTCGTCGACGAGGCCCAGGAACTCACCGACGCGGAATGGCAGATGCTGCTGCTGCGCTGCCCGTCCCGCAGCTTCACCATCGTCGGGGACCGCGCCCAGGCACGGCACGGGTTCCCCGAGACCTGGCAGGAACGGCTGGCCCGGGTCGGGTTCGACCGCATCGACCTGGCCTCGCTCGGCATCAACTACCGCACCCCGGAGGAGGTCATGGCTCAGGCGGAGCCGGTCATCCGGGCCGTGCTCCCGGACGCCAACGTGCCGGCCTCGATCCGCGGCTCGGGCCTGCCCGTGGTCCACGGATCCGTGGCGGAGCTGGACGGCATCCTCGGCACCTGGCTCGCCGCCCACGCCGAGGGCGTCGCCTGCGTGATCGGCGATCCCGGCTTCACACCGACGTCCCGGATCAGCTCGCTCACTCCGGAGCTGTCGAAGGGACTCGAATTCGACCTGGTCGTCCTTGTCGACCCGGACAAGTTCGGCACGGGCGTCGCGGGCGCTGTCGACCGCTATGTCGCGATGACCCGCGCGACCCGGCAGCTGGTCGTCCTGACGAGCGACCGGGACGAGGACCGACCGGGACGAGCGGCAGGGCCGTCGACCGGGGCGGGCGACTGAGGGGTGCCGCCCTCGTCCCGGGGCTCGGCTCGGCCCGGCGCGGGCGCGGAGCCGTGTGGCCGGTGTCCGTGCCTCGGGCCCTCGCGTGACCGGCAGGCGGCGGCGTCCGGCCGGCCGCGGCCGGGGCCTGTCCGGGGTGCCTAACGGGGACCGGTCGACTGGACGGAAGGGGCGGGAGGTGGCTGCCGGGCCCTTGACGGGTGCGAGTGGCACTCCGTCAGAATCTGTTTGTTCACGATCAGTTGTGAGTAGTTCTGGGCCCTGATGAGGGAGAGCCGCACCATGACGGTCACGCGCAGATCGGTTCTGGCAGCCGCCACGGCAGCCCCGACGGCCGGCGCCCTGCTGGCCGCCCCGGGCGCCTGGGCGGCGCCGGAAGCGGGTACGTCCTCGCCGGTCACCGGCCGCCGCACGGTCGCCCTGCGGGACGGCTGGCGGTTCGCGCTGGTCAACCCGGGCGGGATCACCGACCCGACCGGCGCCTACGCCGACGCCGCCGACCCCGGGTACGACGACTCGGCCTGGCGCCGGGTCGCCGTACCGCACGACTGGAGCATCGAGCAGACCCCCACCACCGACCACGGCACCACCAGCGGTACCGGCTTCTTCCCGGGCGGCCTCGGCTGGTACCGGCTCGCCTTCACCCTGCCGCCCGGCTACGCGGGCAAGCGGATCTCGGTGGAGTTCGACGGCGTCTACATGGACTCGTACGTCTACTGCAACGGCACCGAGGCCGGCCGCCACCCCTACGGGTACACCGGCTTCGCCTTCGACCTCACCGGTCTGCTGCACACCGACGGCAGCACCGAGAACGTCCTCGCGGTCAAGGTGCAGAACCAACTGCCCAGCAGCCGCTGGTACTCGGGCAGCGGAATCTACCGCGAGGCCCGGCTGGTGGTGACCGACCCCGTGCACGTGGCGCGTTGGGGGACGTATGTCACCACCCCGGACATCACCGCCGAGCGGGCCGTGGTGCGGGTGCGGACGGCCGTCGTCGACGAGTCCGGCACGGGCGCGGACGTGACCGTCCTGACCCGGATCGCCGACCCGGACGGCCGCACGGTCGCTCGTACGGCCTCCACGGTCACCGTCACCGGTTCCGGCGGGACCACCGCGACCCATGAACTGACCGTCCCGGAGCCGAAGCTGTGGGACATCGGGACCCCGCACCGCTACACCCTGCACACCGAACTCCGGGTCGGCGGCACCACCACCGACACCTGCCGCACGGTCTTCGGTGTCCGCAGCTACCGCTTCGACCCCGACGAGGGCTTCTCCCTCAACGGCGTCCCCACCAAGATCAAGGGCGTCGACCTCCACCACGACCAGGGCGCCCTGGGCGCGGCGATCAGCGCCGACGCGGTGCGCAGACAGATGACCATCATGAAGTCGATGGGTGTCAACGCCTTCCGCACCTCGCACAACCCGCCCTCGCCGCAGATGATCGAGGTCTGCGAGGAGCTGGGCATCGTGATGATGGTGGAGGCCTTCGACTGCTGGAGAACCGGCAAGACCACGTACGACTACGGCCGCTTCTTCGACGAGTGGTGCGAGGCCGACGCCACCGAAATGGTCCTCGCCGCCCGCAACTCGCCCGCCGTCGTCCTGTGGTCCATCGGCAACGAGATCCCCGACTCCACCTCCACCGCGGGCCTCGCCATGGCCGACCGGATCATCGCCGCCATCAGGGCCGCCGACGACACCCGCCCGCTGGTCATCGGCTCCGACAAGTACCGCGGCGTGCCGAAGCGGGGCTCCGCCGCCGACCTGATGCTGGCCAGACTCGACGGACTGGGCCTCAACTACAACACCGCCAAGTCCGTGGACGCGCTCCACGCGGCCTACCCGCACCTGTTCCTCTTCGAGTCCGAGTCCTCCTCGGAGACCTCGGCCCGCGGCACCTACCAGGAGCCGGAACACCTCAACACGGGCGAGAACCACACCCCCGGCCGCCGCGCGACCTCGTCCTTCGACAACAACCTCGCCTCCTGGACGATGAGCGGCGAGTACGGCCACAAGAAGGACCGGGACCGGAAGTGGTTCTCGGGCCAGTTCCTGTGGTCGGGCATCGACTACATCGGCGAGCCGACGCCGTACGACGTGTTCCCGGTGAAGTCGTCCTTCTTCGGTGCCGTCGACACGGCCGGCTTCCCGAAGGACATGTACCACCTCTTCCGCAGCCAGTGGGTGAGTGAGCCGATGGTGCATCTGCTCCCGATGACCTGGAACCACGAGGAGGGGGACACGGTCGAGGTGTGGGCGTACGCCAACGTGCCCTCCGTCGAGCTGTTCCTGAACGGAACGTCGCTGGGGACAAGGGAGTTCGACACCAAGACCACCACCGACGGCCGTACCTACCTGGAGACCACCGAGGCCACCGGCGACGACAGGACCTTCACCACCGGCCCCTACCCGGGCAGTTACACCAGCCCCAACGGCAGCGCGGGCAAACTGCACCTGACCTGGAAAGTGCCCTACCGGCCGGGTGAGCTGAAGGCGGTGGCCCGGCGCGGCGGAAAGGTGGTCGCGACCGACGTCCTGCGCACCGCCGGCGCCCCGCACGCCGTCCGCCTCGTCCCCGACCGCAGGTCCCTGGCCGCCGACGGGCGTTCACTGGTCTTCGTCACCGCCGAGATCGTCGACGCGCGCGGTGTGGTGGTGCCCGACGCCGGGCACCTCATCTCCTTCGCCGTGAGCGGCGGTTCGCTCGCCGGACTCGACAACGGCCGTGCGGAGAGCGCCGAACGCTACCAGGCCAGCACCCGCACCGCCTTCCACGGCAAGGCGCTCGCCGTGGTCCGCTCCGGTACGAAGCCGGGCGCCCTCAGGGTGACCGCGCGGGTGGACGGCCTGCGCGAGGACACCGCCACCGTGCGCACCACCCCCGCCCGCCCGGTGGCCGGCACCCCCGCCCCCGACTTCGGCCCGGACCACCCGGCCCCGCCGAACTACCCCTTCCCGGACGCCAGTTACTCCGGCCGCCCGGACACCCTCCCGGCCGCCATGCTGGACGGCGACCCGGCCACCGGCTGGTCCAACGCCTTCGCCAAGTCCGCCACCGCCCTGCTGCCCGCGTTCAGCGGCGCCCGCACCTCGGACTGGGTGTCGGTCGACTACGGGCGCACCCGCGCCTTCGACCGGGTGGACGTCTCCTTCACCGTGGACGCGGCCCACGCCCTGCCCGCCTCGGTCGAGGTGGCCGTCTGGGACGGCACGGCCTACCGGGCGGTGCCGGAGCCGGCGGTGGACTGGGCCGCCGCCTCGGACACCCCGACCGTCATCACCTTCGACCAGGTGCGAGGCTCCCGGATCCGGCTGACCCTGACCAGCGCCCACCCGGGTCAGTCGTCGGGCGCGGTACGGATCAGCCGCCTCGGCATCTGAGGCGTCACACCGGGTCCGGTGCCGCGACGTGCCGCGGTCCGGCGGCGGACGGGCATGCCCCTCAGGTCCCGCAGGTACCGTGATGGGTCGGTCCTGACCTGCGGGTATTTACGGTCGAGTACCCGCACGGTACGGTGAAGGGCATGCCAGCTCTCAACGTGGAGTTCAGCGACCGCGAGCTTGAGGACCTCAGGCGGATGGCCAAGGAGCGCGGTACGTCCATGAAGGCCCTCGTCCGTGAGGCGGCCGCCGCCGACATCGCCCGGCACCGTGCCCTGCAGGAGGCGGCCGGGGAATTCCGCCGTTTCTTCGCCGCCCACGCCGCCGAGTTCGCCGCCGCGTTCCCCGACGACGAGCCGCCCGCGAAGGGCGAGGCCGCCTGACCCATGCCGCCGGTCATCCACATCGACGTGCCCTGGCTGCTCCAGCGCCACGAGGAGGTCATGCCGGAGCAGCCCGCCGTCAACGACTTCTCCGCGCTGGTCGCCGCCGTCGCCCGGCACCGGGTCGACCCGCCCCGGCTCGGCGTGGACTCCGACGCGGCCTGGCGGGCCGCCGCCCTGCTGCACACCCTCCTCCTGCTCAAGCCGCTGCCCTCGGCCAACGCCCGGTTCGCCTGTGCGACCGCCGTGGCCTACATGTGCGCCAGCGACGTCGGCATCGACCCGCCTCACGGCGCCCTCGTCGACCTCGCCCGCGACCTGACGGGCGGCAAGGCCGACGTCTACGCGGCGGCGGACCGGCTCCGTTCCTGGCAGCTCTGACACCTGCCCGGACGCGCAGGCGAGTTGCCCCGGCGCCTCAGGGCCGCCGGCCGAGGGCGGGAGGAACGGGGCCGGCGGCCTGCTACGCGCGAAAGAGCCGCCGTTTCGCGCGGGGCCTCGCGAGGAGGGCCGGACATCAGTGGACCACCCGTGCGGGCGGCCCGGGAGCGTGCGTGCGGGACCGGCGCGGGCGTGCGGTTCACACGGGGTGCGTGGAAAGGTGAATGGGGCCATGAAGGGGCAATAGCCACCGCCGCCTTTCTGACTTTCTGTCAATGCTGTCGATGTCGTACGGGTGCCTTGTTGCTTGTGTGAGACTTGTGCGAGGGTGAATACCCGCGCGGGGTAATGGCCGGTTGATTTCGGCAGTTGGGGAACGCGACCGACACCGCGTCGGCGAATTCCCGCTCCCCGCAGGCGCACCGAAGAGGTACGCACCATCGCACCAAAGGAATCCGCTCCGTGCCCACCCCCCATCCGCCTCGCCCTCCCTATCCGCCGCCCGGCGGTGGTGCGGGGGAGTCCGACGAGTCCCTCGCCGCCCCGCTGCGAGCCGGATCCGACATCGAGGCCTCCCGGTCCGCCGCGCTGCTCATGGCCCGGCACTGGCGACCCGTTCAGGAATACGCGGCCATCTGCCTCGCCGTCTCCGGGCCCATCGCGCACATGGTCGCGGCCGCCGCCTTCCATCAGGTCCTGGACCGGGTGGCCCTGGGCGAGACGGCGGACGCGATCCGGCCGCGCCTGCTGGTCTCCGTCCGGGACACGGTCGCCAACTGGTCCGCGGAGGACCGAATAGCGGAGGTTCTTCCCGACCTTGGGAAACCGGCCGGCGGCCGTGGTATGCGCGCCACGAAGTCCCTGACGCCGGAAAACCGTACCCTCGCGGAGCGTTCATTCCTGGGCCTTCCGGCGCTCGCCCAGAGCCTGCTCTGGCATGTCGAGGTGGAGGCCGAGCCGATAACCGTACCGGCCGGTCTGTTGGGCATGGACACGACTACCGCGTCGGCGGCTCTCGAGGACGCCCGGGAGAAATTCCACGAGGGCTGTGTCCGCGCCCACCGGGATCTCGCACCGTCCCAGGAGTGCCGCTACTACAACCGGCTGCTGGATGTACCGATCCGCCGCGGCGGCGCCCTGCTGCCGGACGTCCAGGAACACCTGGCGCAGTGCCCGTACTGCCGGGCCGCCGCCGAACAACTCGGCCATGTCGAGGACGGACTGGGGGTGCTGCTCGTGGAGGCGGTGCTCGGCTGGGGAGCCCGCCGCTACCTCGACTCGCGCCCGGGCCGCAAGAGCGGCCAGGAAGCTCCCGTCGGCCGCGTCGCCCGGCGCGCCGGAGGTGGCGGCCGACGCCGCGCGGCCGCCCGGACCCGGATCCTCGCCCGCATCCCCGTGCCGGTGCGCCGCCCGCCCGGCTCGTGGTCGTCGAAGACGCTGCTGACCAGTGTCGGCGTGGCCGGGGCGGGACTGCTCGCCTCCGTCCTCGCCGTCAGCGCGCTGTCCGGGGGTGGCGACGGGGGCGACGCGGTCGCCACCGCAGGCCTGGTGCCCGGCGACTCCGAGCCCGAGGCGACGCCCAGCTCCGGCACGGCCGGGCTGCCCACCGCCGACCACACGACCCGGCTGCGCAACGCCGCCGCCCAGCTCTGCCTGGACATCAACGGCGACCCGACGGCCGGGGCGAGTGTCGTGCTCGCGGTGTGCTCCTCGGCCTCGACCCAGCAGTGGACGTACGAGAGCGACGGCGAACTGCGCAGCGCGGCCGGCAAGAACCTGTGCCTGGACTCGCACGCGGACGCCGGCGTGGTCATCCTCGGCACCTGCGCCGAGGCCGGCGCCGAGCGCGGCAAGGACGTGCGCTACGACCTCACCGTCCAGGGCGAGTTGCTGCCCACCTGGGACGAGACCCTCGCCCTCGCCACGGGCGGTGTGGACACCGGCTCCGACATCGTGGTCAAGGTCCGCGACCACACCAGCGCCCAGCGCTGGCTGACCGACGCCCCGGCACCGTCCCAGAGCCGCGGCTCGCTCTCCATCGCCGGGACCGGCGGGCCGTCCGCGCAGCCGGCGGAACTGGCCGGCCACTGAGCGCTCCGCTGGAACCGCCACGGTGCGCCGTCGTTCGTCTGCGGCGCCGTCGTGGCCGGTCGCGCCCACGCGGCGGCAGCCGCACACGCGATACGGCCCCGCGCTCCTTCGGGGCGCGGTCGGACGGCCGGTCTCAGTCCTCGTCGGCGTCCGGGCCCTGGGCCCGGACCCGCTCGACGTGCTCCAGCGACTCCCGCAGTTCGGTCAGCCAGTCGTCGGTGTGCCGCTGGACCAGCCGCACGCACCAGGCCAGCGCCTCACTGCGGCTGCGCGCCACGCCGCCGGCGATCAGGGTGTCCAGCACCTGACGCTCGGGCTGGCGCAGCCGCGTCATCACCGGCGCGGCCACATGCGTGAACAGCGCCCGCTGCCCGGCGCACTCCACACCCCAGGAGACCTTGCGCCGGAACCGGTGCTCCGCCTCCCTGGCCACGGCCATCCGGCTATCCCGGGTGCGCTCCCGGAACTCCTGGATCCGGCCCTGTACGGCCGACTCCCGCTCGGCTTGCGACGCGTCGTCCGCCGGCTCGGGCCCGGGGATGCGCCCGACGACGGTGACCTCCTCGCGGTCGACCGTGACCTCGACCAGTTCCTCGAAGAGATCGTCGGGCAGGCGGCCGGCGAACCAG
The DNA here is from genome assembly GCF_040686075.1 of Streptomyces sp. NPDC086519. NCBI lineage: Bacteria > Bacillati > Actinomycetota > Actinomycetes > Kitasatosporales > Streptomycetaceae > Streptomyces > Streptomyces sp. NPDC086519. The sequence goes on along the minus strand of NZ_JBFBJL010000079.1, from coordinate 905 downwards.
CCGCGAAGCGTGTCTCGCTGCTCCTGCGTAATCATGTAATGACGATTACTCCGTTGCGGCGCGGTGGCAAGGGCTTGCCCTGAAGTCCGCCGAGAGCGGAAGCGGAATGTTTCAGGACGATTAACGAGGCGGTGAGATCCGGCCATCCGGCCGCTTCGGACGATCAAGAACCGCTCCGTTGCGCGGTCGGCATGTTCGAATTCCGTGACTTCACGCCACTGATTCAATACGCAAGGTTACTGAAACCTGTGGGTTGGATGTGTGTTTCGGCGGCGGACTCGGCAGAGTGGCGCCCGCCGCCCCCGGCACCCACCGGGCCGAGGGGCGGCACCCGTCGAATCGAGCGGAAGGATGCACACGATGCGAACCACCGCGCGCTGGGCAGCGACCCTCGGCCTTACGGCCGTCGCCGTCTGCGGACCCCTCACGGGGGCCGCCGTCGCCGCCCCGAGCTCGCTCTACGCCCCCTCGGCCCTGGTGCTCACCACGGGCCACGGCACAGACGCGGCCACCGCCACGCCCGAGCGCGCCGTCACCCTCAACTGCGCCCCGAGCGCCTCCGGCACGCACCCGGCCGCCGCCCAGGCGTGCGCCGAACTGCGCGGCGCCGGCGGTGACTTCGACGCGCTGGCGCCCAGCGCCGATGTGTGGTGCACCAAGCTCTACGACCCCGTCGTGGTCACGGTCGAGGGCGTCTGGCAGGGCAAGCGCGTCTCCTACGAGCACACCTTCGGCAACCAGTGCATGAGGGACGCATACGGGGCGAGCGTCTTCGCCTTCTGAGCCCGGGATCGCGTGGTCCTCGTGACTGCCGGACAGGTCCGTAACTGGGGAGTGCGGCCCCTGGAGCGGGGACCCGCGATCTCGTGACGGGGGTCGGACGGGCGGAGTGGGGCCGCCCGCCG
>NZ_JBFBJL010000078.1:0-39208 GCF_040686075.1 Streptomyces sp. NPDC086519 | reverse complement strand
GGGTGTGGGTCCGCCCGCCCCCCCGGGGGGCCGGCGCGGGGGGGGGGGGGGGGGGGTTTTGCGGGTGGTGCGGGGGCCGCCCCGGGGCCGGCGCCCCCCCCCTCTCACATGTCCCGCTACTTCTTCTTCGCGCCGCGCTTCTCGCGCACCCGCACGGAGATATGGATCGGCGTGCCCTCGAAGCCGAACTCCTCGCGCAGCCGGCGCTCGATGAAGCGGCGGTAGCCCGCCTCGATGAAGCCGGACGCGAACAGGACGAACCGTGGGGGCTTGGTGCCGGCCTGGGTGCCGAACAGGATGCGCGGCTGCTTGCCGCCCCGCACCGGGTGCGGGTGGGCGGAGACCAGCTCGCCGAGGAAGGCGTTGAGGCGGCCGGTGGGGACGCGGGTCTCCCAGCCGGCGAGGGCGGTCTCGATCGCCGGGACCAGCTTCTCCATGTGGCGGCCAGTGCGCGCCGAGACGTTGACGCGAGGGGCCCAGGCGACCTGGCCGAGCTCGGTCTCGATCTCGCGTTCCAGGTAGTAGCGGCGTTCCTCGTCGAGGGTGTCCCACTTGTTGAAGGCGAGAACGACCGCACGGCCCGCCTCGACGGCCATGGTGACGATGCGCTGGTCCTGCACCGAGATGGACTCGGAGGCGTCGATCAGGATGACCGCGAGCTCGGCCTTCTCCACCGCCGCCGCGGTGCGCAGCGAGGCGTAGTAGTCGGCGCCCTGCTGGAGGTGGACGCGCTTGCGGATGCCCGCGGTGTCGACGAACTTCCAGGTGACGCCGCCGAGTTCGATCAGCTCGTCGACCGGGTCGCGGGTGGTGCCGGCGAGTTCGTTGACGACGACGCGCTCCTCGCCCGCCACCTTGTTGAGGAGGGAGGACTTGCCGACGTTCGGGCGGCCGATGAGGGCGATGCGGCGGGGGCCGCCGACGCCGGGGCCGCCGAAGGTCTGCTCGGGCGCCTCGGGCAGCGCCTCCAGGACGGCGTCCAGCATGTCGCCGGTGCCGCGGCCGTGCAGGGCGGAGACCGGGTGCGGCTCGCCGAGGCCGAGGGACCAGAGGTAGGCCGCGTCGGCCTCGCCGCTGGGGCCGTCGACCTTGTTGGCGGCCAGCACGACGGGCTTGCCGGCCTTGCGCAGCAGGCGGACGACCGCCTCGTCGGTGTCGGTCGCGCCGACCTTGGCGTCGACGACGAAGACGACCGCGTCGGCCGCCTCGATGGCGTACTCGGCCTGAGCCGCCACGGAGGCGTCGATGCCGAGGACGTCCTGCTCCCAGCCGCCGGTGTCGACGACCTTGAAGCGGCGGCCCGCCCACTCGGCCTCGTAGGTCACACGGTCCCGGGTGACACCGGGCTTGTCCTCGACCACGGCCTCACGGCGGCCGATGATGCGGTTGACGAGAGTCGACTTGCCGACATTGGGACGGCCGACGACGGCGAGGACGGGCAGCGGACCGTGGCCGGCCGCCTCGATGGCGCCCTCGACGTCCTCGATGTCGAAGCCCTCTTCCGCGGCGAGCTCCATGAACTCCGCGTACTCGGTGTCACCGAGCGCCCCGTGGTCGTACTCGTGCTCAGCCGAGTCGCCGGGCTGGATGTGGTCGTTCATGAAGTCCGTACCTCGTCGTTCATCGTGGTGATCGGTGGATCAGCCGCACAGGAGACCGATCCACTACTCAGTGTCGCCCCAGGGCATGTCCGGCGGATCGTGCCGGAGACGCGGGGGTGTGGTGCGCTCATCTGCCGTGTTGCCGACGCACACCACCCCGCTCACCCGAGAGTAGTGGGCGCCGCTGCCTTTCTCCGACCCGATCCGCCGGACCGGCCCTAGCGTCCGGTCAGACGCCTGGCGTTCTCCAGGTGGCCGGCGAGCTGCTTCTGGATGCGCTCGGTGGCCTCGTCCAGGGCCGTGCGGGTGCGCCGGCCGGTGCCGTCGCCCGCCTCGAAGGGGTCGCCGAAGACGACGTCGACGCGGGACCGCAGCGGAGGCAGCCCCTTTATCAACCGTCCGCGCCGCTCGGAGCTTCCCAGCACCGCCACCGGGACGATGGGCGCCCCGGAGCGCACCGCGAAGTAGGCGAGCCCGGCGCGCAGCGCGGCGAAGTCGCCGTCGCCCCGGCTGCCTTCGGGGAAGATGCCGAGCACTCCCCCGGCCTCCAGGACGCCGAGCGCCCGGGTGACGGCGGTGCGGTCGGTGGAATGCCGGTCCACCTTCAGCTGCCCGATCCGGGTCAGGAACGGGTCGAGCGGCCCGACGAACGCCTCCTTCTTGATGAGGAAGTGCGTCGGCCGGGGCGCCACGCCCATGACCATCGGGCCGTCGATGTTGTGGGAGTGGTTCACGGCGAGGATCGCCGGGCCCCGCGTGGGCACCTTCCAGGCGCCGAGCACGCGCGGCTTCCACAGCCCGTACATCAGGCCGACCCCGATGCGCCGCCCGGTCTCGGCGCCCCGCTGCGACGGAAGACTCACTTGCCGGCCCGCTTCTCCTCGACGAGGGTGACGACGCACTCGATGACCTGGGCCAGCGTCAGCTCGGTGGTGTCCACCTCGACCGCGTCGTCGGCCTTGGCGAGCGGCGAGGTCTTGCGGGTCGAGTCGGCCGCGTCCCGCTTGACCAGGGCCTCGCGGGTGGCGTTGACGTCGGCGCCCTTCAGCTCACCGCTGCGCCGGGCCGCGCGGGCCTGGGGCGAGGCGGTGAGGAAGACCTTCAGGTCGGCGTCGGGCAGCACGGTCGTACCGATGTCCCGGCCCTCGACGACGATGCCGGCCGCGGCGGCGCGGGCCAGGGACCGCTGTAGCTCGCTGATCCGGGTCCGCACCTCCGGTACCGCGCTGACCGCGCTGACCTTGGAGGTGACCTCCTCGCCGCGGATCGGGCCGGAGACGTCCACGCCGTCGACGGTGATCGTCGGCTTGACCGGGTCGGTGCCCGAGACGATCTCCGGCTTGCCGGCCACCGCCGCGATCGCGGTCGGGTCGGTGAGGTCGATGCCGTTGTTCACCATCCACCAGGTGATCGCCCGGTACTGGGCCCCGGTGTCCAGGTAGCTCAGGCCGAGCTGCTCGGCCACCGCCTTGGAGGTGCTCGACTTGCCGGTGCCCGAGGGGCCGTCGATCGCGACAATCACGGGCTTTACGGCGCCGTTTTCCACGGGGGGACACCTTCCGGGTGCAGGGTGGTGGGTGGTGTGGGGGCGGCAGTGCGCCCCGCACAAGGTTACCGGCCCCCGGGACCGCGGTTCTCAGCGCTACTGGCGCAGCGCCCAGCCCCGGTCCCGCAGCGCCGACGTGAGCAGGGGCACCGCCCTCGGCTCCACCCAGAGCTGGACGTGACCGGCCTGCTGACCGGTCGCGTGCTCGATCCGCACGTCCTCGACGTTGACCCCGGCCGCCCCCGCGTCCGCGAAGATCCGGGCCAGCTGGCCGGGCTGGTCGTCGATGAGCACCGCCACGACCTCGTACGCCCGCGGCGCCGAGCCGTGCTTGCCGGGGACCCGCACCTGGCCGGCGTTGCCGCGGCGCAGTACGTCCGCGATGCCCGCGCCGCCCTCGCGCCGCTTGGCCTCGTCCGCGGACTGCAGGGCCCGCAGGGCGCGGACCGTCTCGCCGAGGTCGGCGGAGACGTCGGCGAGCAGATCGGCGACCGGGCCGGGGTTCGCGGAGAGGATGTCGATCCACATCCGGGGGTCGGAGGCGGCGATCCGGGTCACGTCCCGGATGCCCTGTCCGCACAGCCGTACGGCCGACTCGTCGGCGTGCTCCAGGCGGGCCGCGACCATGCTGGAGACCAGGTGGGGCATGTGGGAGACCAGGGCCACCGCGCGGTCGTGGGCGTCGGCGTCCATGACCACCGGCAGGGCCCGGCAGTGCGAGACCAGCTCCAGGGCGAGGTTCAGCACCTCGGTGTCGGTGTCCCGGGTCGGGGTGAGCACCCAGGGCCGGCCCTCGAAGAGGTCGGCGGTGGCGGCCAGCGGCCCGGACTTCTCCCGGCCCGCCATGGGGTGGGTCCCGATGTACGACGACAGGTCCAGGCCCTTGGCCTCCAGCTCCCGGCGCGGGCCGCCCTTGACGCTGGCCACGTCGGCGTAGCCGCGGGCCACGCCCCTGCTCATCGCGTCCGCGAGGACGGAGGCGACATGGGCGGGCGGGGCGGCGACGATCGCCAGGTCGACCCGGCCCTCGGGGGCCTCGTCGGTGCCGGCGCCGAGCGCGGCCGCGGTCCGGGCCTGCTCGGGGTCGTGGTCGGCGAGGTGGACGACGACGCCCCGCTGGACGAGGGCGAGCGCGGCGGACGTGCCGATGAGACCGGTGCCGATGACGAGCGCGGTTCTCACTGCGCGATGTCCTTGCGCAGGGCGGCCGCGGCGCCGAGGTAGACGTGGTTGACGTCGCCGCGCGACCGGTCGGTCTCGATGTGCGCCAGTATCCGTACGACCCGGGGCATCGCGCCGGCGATGTCCAGCTCCTGGGCGCAGATCAGCGGCACGTCGACGATGCCGAGCCCCCGCGCCGCGGCCGCCGGGAAGTCGCTGTGCAGGTCGGGGGTGGCCGTGAACCAGATGCTGATCAGGTCGTCGGCGGTCAGGCCGTTCCGCTCCAGGACGGCCGTGAGCAGCGCTCCGACCTGCTCGTGCATGTGACCGGCCTCGTCCCGCTCCAGCTGGACGGCCCCCCGGACCGCTCGTACCGCCACGGCACCGCTCCTGTTCTGACGTCGGCCTCTTGGTCCGGCCAGCCTAGTCAGACCGCCGCCGGGCCCGTACGCCGCGCCCGCCCGCTGAGACACGGCGGGCTTTCGGCACCGCCGCCCGCCATGGCCCCAATGTCGCGTGCAGTACCCCGCTCCGCTACTTGGGGGGAGGCACTCCGGCCGGTCTTCGGCGCCGATGAAGTACGGCAGGCCGCACGGCCGGCGGTGCGCCGCCGGTGCGCGTTGGGCTGTCGGACGTACGAAACACGCGTTTTGCCCCACTCCACCCCGGGTTGCTTCTTCTTCGGTGTTTTCAGTGCCAAGATGCTGCTGCTCCGCTCGGAGCGACTGCCTGGCCGGCTGCCGCCGATCGTCGGTGGGCCGGTGTTCGCCGTGCTCACGCTGGTCTGGCTGATGTCCGCCTGCTGGTTCTTCCGCACGTTCGGGGTGACGACATGACCGACGGCTCCACTCGGCGCAGCATGCTCACGACGGGTACCGCGGCGCTCGCCGCGGCCTGTGTGGGCTGCGGCAACCAGAGCGGCAACGGCTCCTCCAGCTCGTCCGGGTCGCCCACCTCCGGGTCGTCCGCCTTCGGGTCGCCCACCTCCGGTTCGTCGGCCTCCGGATCGTCGAGCGCGGGCGCCGGGAAGACGCTGGCGCAGACGAGTGAGATCCCGGAGGGCGGCGGCATGATCTTCAAGGACCAGAAGATCGTGGTGACCCAGCCGACGACGGGCGAGTTCAAGGCCTTCTCGGCGATCTGCACACACATGGGCTGCACGGTGAGCCGGGTGGCGGACGGCACCATCGACTGCCCCTGCCACGGCAGCAAGTTCCACATCGCCGACGGCGCGGTGGCCCACGGCCCGGCGGCCAGGCCGCTGCCGGCGAAGTCGATCACGGTGAGCGGAAATTCGATCACCCTGGGGTGACCGGCCGCGTACGCTCCGGGGCATGCACCCCGAGGACCTGGTACGCGACCACACGATCTACGCCTGTGTCATGGGGTCGCGCGCCTTCGGTCTGGCCACGGCGGACAGCGACACCGACCGCCGGGGTGTGTTCCTCGCCCCCACCCCCCTGTTCTGGGGCTTCGAGAAGCCGCCGGCGCATGTCGAGGGGCCGGGCGAGGAGCGGTTCTCCTGGGAGCTGGAACGGTTCTGCGAGCTGGCGCTGCGGGCCGACCCGAACATCCTGGAGTGCCTGCACTCGCCCCTGGTCGAGCGCATCGACGACACCGGCCGCGAACTGCTCGCCCTGCGCGGCGCCTTCCTCTCCCGGCGCGCGTACGACACCTTCACCCGCTACGCCCTGGGCCAGCGCCGCAAGCTGGACGCCGGCATCCGCACGCACGGCGCCCCCCGCTGGAAGCACGCGATGCACCTGCTGCGGCTGCTGACCAGCGCCCGCGATCTGCTGCGCACCGGCGAGCTGACCGTCGACGTGGGCGAGCGGCGCGCGGAGTTGCTGGCGGTGAAGCGGGGCGAGGTCTCCTGGGCGGAGGTCGAGTCCCGGATGGCCCGGCTCGCCGCGGAGACCGAGCGGGCCCTGCGCGGCAGCCCGCTGCCGGCGGAGCCGGACCACGCGCGCGTGGCCGGCTTCCTGTTCCGCGCCCGCCGGGACTCAGCGCTCCAGGCGCACCCGGACCACCAGGTCGTGCAGGGCGTCCTGCGCGCGGGGCGCGTCGGGCAGCGCTGAGCCGCTCTGTGCCTCGTCGAGCAGGACGTGCAGCCGCTCCACGTCGGCCTCCACGCGCGCGTGCCCGACCGCGGCCTCGCCGTGCTCCCGCTCGGCCTTGGCGGCGATCAGCTCGGGCAGGTGGGCCGGGGCCCCGGGCACCTCGCCCAGGAGCGCGGGCAGATGGGCCCGCACCTCGCCGCTGCGCATCAGGTGGATGCCGGTGAGCAGCACCCGGAAGGTGTAGAGCAGCGGTTGACGAGGTCCGTCTCGGCGCCGTAGCGCACCCAGGTCCGCGAGCGGGTCTCCTCCGGCTCGCGCGGTCCGACCAGGCCGGCGGCGGGCAGCAGATGGACGCCCCGCAGATCCAGGCCGGAGTCCCGGGACGGGAAGCCCCACAGGTGCGCTCCGGAGACGGTCGCGAACAGCAGGGGGTCGGGCTGTTCGGCCACGACGGACGCCAGGTCGAGGTCCGGATCAAGGTCGTCGATCATGCGTTCAAGAGTCCCAGAGCGCGCCCAGGGTCAGCAGGTCGCCCCCGTACTCGATCCGGTCGGCCCACTCCGTCGGCCAGGCGTCCGCGCCGAGCCAGGCCCCCGCGAACGCCCCGGTGAGGCAGGCGATCGAGTCCGAGTCGCCGGAGGAGCAGGCGGCCCGGCGCAGGGCGAGCAGCGGTTCGCCGGGGAAGAGCAGGAAGCAGAGCAGTCCGGTCGCCAGGGCCTCCTCGGCGATCCAGCCGGCGCCGGTGGCCAGGCAGGGGTCGGCCTCGGGGGAGGCGGTCCGCACGGCCTCCTGGAGCCGGTCGAGGATCTCCAGGCACTCGTCCCAGCCGCGCGCGATGAAGTCCTCGGGGGTCGCGTCGTGGCTGCGCGTCCACAGGTCGCCGAGCCAGGGGTGGCGGTAGCGGGTGCGGTTCTCGCGGGCGTAGGACCGCAGTTGACCGAGGAGCTGGTCCGGTCCGGCCCCCTGCGCGAGAAGCCGTACGGCACGTGCGGTGAGGTCGGAGGCGGCCAGGGCGGTGGGATGGCCGTGGGTGAGGGCGGACTGCAACTGGGCGGCCCCGGCGCGCTGTTCGTCGCTGAGCCCCGGCGCGAGCCCGACGGGCGCGACCCGCATGTTGGCGCCGCAGCCCTTGGAGTCGATCTGGCTGGCGTCCTGCCAGCGGCGTCCCTCCTCCTTCAGGAGATCGCAGGCCCGCAGGCAGGTCCGGCCGGGCGCCCGGTTGTTCTCGGGCGACTGGTACCAGTTCACGAACTCCTCGCGCAGCGGCCGTTCCAGCCGCTCGGGCGCGAGCACCCCCCGGTCCATCGCGGTGCGCATCGCGTGCCCCACGGCGAGGGTCATCTGGGTGTCGTCCGAGACGACGGCGCGCCGGGGCAGCTCCATCTCCCGCCACGGCCCGAACTTCGCGAGGATCGAGGGCACGTCGTTGAACTCGGTGGGGAAGCCGAGCGCGTCCCCGAGGGCGAGACCGATCAGGGAGCCGGTGGCGGCGCGTTTGTCGCCTATGTTCGCGGTCATGCGGGGCGTCCTTCCCGGGACGGGCGGAGCAGGGGCGGGTGGAGCGCGGTGGCGGTGCCCGCGCGGTAGAGGGCGGCCGGTTTGCCGCGGCCGCCGGTCAGCCGGGCGGCGCCGGGGACGGGTTCGACGAAGCCGGGGGTGGCGAGCACCTTGCGGCGGAAGTTGGGGCGGTCCAGCGCGACGCCCCACACGGTCTCGTAGACGTTCTGCAGCTCGCCGAGCGTGAACTCGGGCGGGCAGAAGGCGGTGGCGAGACAGCTGTACTCCAGCTGCGCGCCGACCCGGTCATGGGCGTCGGCCAGGATCCGCTCGTGGTCGAAGGCGAGCGGCCGGGCCGGGTCGTAGGGCTGCCAGCGTGCCTGGGCCGCGTCACCGCCGCCGTGCGGCTCGGGGGCGTCGGGCAGCAGCGCGGTGAAGGCGACGGAGACCACCCGCATCCTCGGGTCGCGGTCGGGCTCGCTGTAGGTGCGCAGCTGCTCCAGACGCAGTCCGGACACGTCCGACAGGCCGGTCTCCTCGGCGAGTTCCCGCCGGGCCGCCGTCTCGGCCGACTCCCGCGGCAGCAGGAAGCCGCCGGGCAGCGCCCACTGTCCGGCGTACGGCTCCTGCCCGCGCTCGACGAGCAGCACGTGCAGGGCGCCGGCGCGCAGGGTGAGGACGGCGAGGTCGACGGTGACGGCGAAGGGTTCGAAGGCGTACTTGTCGTAGCCCCGCATGCGCCCGTCCACCCCCTCGATGATCGACGCTACTAATAGTCGTAACGACTATAAAGAGCCCGCCGTGATCACGCAAGCTCCCCGTGGCCGCTGGAGCGCCGTTCGCGGACACGACGACGGCCGGCCCCGGAACATCCGGAACCGGCCGTCAGAAAGCCGCACAGAGCCCCTGCACGGGGTCCACGGCGCCTTGGAGGTCGGCTTGGAGGCCGCCTGGGAGGCCGACTTGGAGGCGGCTTAGAGGTCGACCTCCTTCATGAGCATCCCGACCTCGGTGTTGGACAGGCGGCGCAGCCAGCCCGACTTCTGGTCGCCGAGGGTGATCGGCCCGAAGGCGACCCGCACCAGCTTGTCGACCGGGAACCCGGCCTCGGCCAGCATGCGGCGCACGATGTGCTTGCGGCCCTCGTGCAGGGTGACCTCGACCAGGTAGTTCTTGCCGGTCTGCTCGACGACCCGGAAGTGGTCCGCGCGCGCGTACCCGTCCTCCAACTGGATGCCGTCCTTGAGCTTCTTGCCCAGGTCGCGCGGGATCGGGCCGACGATGTGCGCGAGGTAGGTCTTCTTCACGCCGTACTTGGGGTGGGTCAGCCGATGGGCCAGCTCGCCGTGGTTGGTGAGCAGGATGACGCCCTCGGTCTCGGTGTCGAGCCGCCCCACGTGGAAGAGCCGGGTCTCCCGGTTGGTGACGTAGTCGCCGAGGCACTGCCGGCCGTCCGGGTCCTCCATGGTGGAGACCACACCGGCCGGCTTGTTCAGCGAGAAGAACTGGTACGACTGCGTGGCGACCGTCAGCCCGTCGACCCTGACCTCGTCCTTCTCCGGGTCGACCCGCTTGCCCTGCTCCAGGACGATCTCGCCGTTGACCTCGACCCTCGCCTGCTCGATCAGCTCCTCGCAGGCTCGCCGGGAGCCGTAGCCCGCGCGGGCGAGGACCTTCTGCAGCCGCTCGCCCTCCTGCTCGGCGCCCGGGAAGGTCTTGGGGAGCTTGACGTCCTTCTGGCCCGCGTACCGCTCCCGGTTGCGCTCCTCGGCGCGGGCGTCGTACTCACGGGAACTCGCCGGAGCCGTACGGCCGCGCCCGGTGCCCTGGCCCTGCCTGGGGCCGCCCTTGGCACCGCCGCGCGCCGAGGCGCCACGGCCCGACTTGGGGCCGTCCTGGGTGGCGCCGGGTCCCACGTCGTAGCGCCGCTCCTCCGGGCGCGGCTTCTTCGGCCGGCCGCCCTGCTTGTCGTCGCGGGCGTTCCCGGCGCCGCGGTAGTTACCGCGGCCACCGCTGCTCCCGCCGCGGCCGCCGCTGTTGCCACCACGGCTCCCGCCGTTGTTTCCGCTGCTGTTCCTGCCGCTGCTGCTTCGCATCAAAGTTCCGTCTTGTCGTCTGCGTCCTCGGAGTCCGGAGCGTCCGGATCGAACGACGGCACACCCTCCTGGGTCTCGGCCTCGATCGCCTCCGCCTCCGGGAGGAAGGGCGCGAGCTCCGGGAGCTCGTCCAGGCCGCGCAGGCCCATCCGCTCCAGGAAGTAGTTCGTCGTCCTGTACAGGATCGCACCTGTTTCGGGTTCCGTGCCCGCCTCCTCGACCAGACCGCGCTGGAGCAGGGTGCGCATCACACCGTCGCAGTTGACCCCGCGCACGACGGAGACGCGGCTGCGGCTCACCGGCTGGCGGTAGGCGACCACCGCGAGGGTCTCCAGGGCGGCCTGGGTGAGCCGGGCGGTCTGGCCCTCCAGGACCAGCCGCTCGACGGCGGGCGCGTACTCGGCGCGGGTGTAGAAACGCCAGCCGCCCGCGACGAACCGCAGCTCGAAGCCGCGGCCCTGCGCGGTGTACTCCTCCGCCAGCGCCCGCAGCGCCTTCGTGATCGTCTGCCTCGGCCGCTCCAGGAGCCTGGCCAGGTGCTCGGCGGTGGCGGGCTCGTCCACGACCATGAGCACCGCCTCCAGGGCCGGCTTGAGGTCGAGCTCGGCGACGGGCCGCAGCCCCGCCGGCAGCTCCGCGGTCTCCTCACTCACGCCTTCTCCTCCTTGGGCGGCTCGGGCGGCCGGTCGAACTCGTCGGTGACCATCGGCCGGGTCTGCTCGTCGCCGCCGGTCCAGCGCACGATCAGGTCGCCGAGGGCGGTCTCCTGGTCGAGGGCGACGGCCTTCTCCCGGTACAGCTCGAGGAGCGCCAGGAAGCGGGCGACGACGGTGAGCGTGCTGTCGGTGTCCGCCACGAGCACCCGGAAGCTGGCCTCCCCCAGCTCCCGCAGCCGCGCGACCACGATCTGGGCCTGTTCCTGCACGCTGACCAGCGGGGCGTGAATGTGGTCGACGTACACCTGCGGCTTGGGCTTGGGCTGCATCGCCTTGACCGCGAGCCTGGCGAACCCCTCCGGCCCGATGCTGATGACGACCTCGGGCAACAGCTCGGCGAGATGCGGTTCGAGGCCGACGGTACGCGGCCAGCGGCGGGCCTCGTCGTCCAGGCGCCGGTTGAAGATGTCGGCGATCTGCTTGTACGCCCGGTACTGCAGCAGCCGCGCGAACAGCAGGTCGCGGGCCTCCAGCAGCGCCAGGTCGGCCTCGTCCTCGACCTCGGCGGCGGGCAGCAGCCGGGCGGCCTTGAGGTCGAGCAGGGTGGCCGCGACGACGAGGAACTCGGTGGTCTGGTCCAGGTCCCAGTCCGGCCCCATGGCCCGGATGTGCGCCATGAACTCGTCGGTCACCTTGGAGAGGGCGACCTCGGTGACGTCCAGCTTGTGCTTGGAGATCAGCTGGAGGAGCAGGTCGAAGGGCCCCTCGAAGTTGGCGAGCCGGACCTTGAAGACGCCGTCCCGCTGTTCCTCGGGTTGTGCGGCTCCGGGTTTCTCCTGCGGCCCGCCCGCGTGGTGGGCAGGCGTTCCGCCGGGGGTCCCCTCAGGCCCTTCAGGCAGTGGGGGAGGAACGGGCGGGCTCAACGCCCCACCGGCCTCAGCCGGACCTGCGACCTCAGCCGGACCTGCGACCTCAGCCGACGACGGCCCCTCGTCCACCGACGGCACTGCTTCCGGCACCGGCGGCGAAACCCCCGGTCCCCGCCCCAGCGCACGCCTGCGCCCGGCACCGGGGCCGGAAGCGGGAACGTCGTTCGAGGTCATGGCCCCCGCAGGCTACCTCTAGCGCCCGCGCAGCCGGCGTACGAGGATGCTCGCGTCCCCGCGGGACTCCAGGTCGGCCAGGACCACGGCGACCGCCTCGCGGACGATCCGGCCCCGGTCCACGGCCAGCCCGTGCTCACCCCGGAGCACGAGACGGGCGTGCTCCAGGTCCATCAGCTCCTCGGCGGAGACATAGACGGTGATCTTCTCGTCGTGCCGCTCGCGCCCGCTGGGCCGCCGGGCGGGCGCCCGGCCGCGCTTGCGCGGCTGGGCCTGGGCGTCGGCGCCAGAACCTTCCTGCGCCCCCTGCCGGCGCGGGCCGGAGGGCGCCACGGTGGCCGACGCCCCGCGGTTGCGGGACTCCCCGGCGTCGGCCGGCCCGGCCTCCGCCGCCACGTGCTCCGCGCCCTCGCCGTCGCCGCCCTGCACGGGTACCGACTGGGGCACGTCCTCGGCGGCCGCGGCCGCCGTCTCGTCGCTCTCCCCCGCGGGAGCCGGCACCCGGGCCTCGCCGTTGACCGGGCGCCTGGGGGTGGACGGCTGCAGCGCCATCCCCCCGGTCGTACGGAACAGTTCGTCGGCCCCGGGCAGACTCACTCGGCGTGACACCGGGCGAGCACCTCCCTGGCGAGCTGGCGATAGGCGGCGGCACCGACGGAGTTGGAGGCGTACGTGGTGATCGGCTCACCGGCGACCGTGGTCTCCGGGAAGCGGACCGTGCGGCCGATGACCGTGTGGTAGACGTGGTCGTCGAACGCCTCGACCACACGGGCCAGCACCTCACGGCTGTGGACCGTGCGCGAGTCGTACATCGTGGCGAGGATGCCGTCGAGCTCCAGCTCCGGGTTGAGCCGCTCCTGGACCTTCTCGATGGTCTCGGTCAGCAGGGCGACACCGCGCAGGGCGAAGAACTCGCACTCCAGCGGCACGATCACCTTGTGGGCCGCCGTCAGCGCGTTGACCGTGAGCAGGCCGAGCGAGGGCTGACAGTCGATCACGATGTAGTCGTAGTCGGGCAGCAGCGGCTTGAGGGCGCGCTGCAGCGTCGACTCGCGGGCGACCTCGGAGACCAGTTGGACCTCGGCGGCCGACAGGTCGATGTTGGAGGGCAGCAGGTCCATGTTGGGGACCGCGGTCTTCAGGAGGACCTCGTCGGCCGCCATGCCCCGCTCCATGAGCAGGTTGTAGACGGTGAGGTCGAGCTCCATCGGGTTGACGCCGAGACCGACCGACAGCGCGCCCTGCGGGTCGAAGTCCACGAGCAGCACCCGCCGGCCGTACTCCGCGAGCGCGGCACCCAGGTTGATGGTCGACGTGGTCTTGCCGACGCCGCCCTTCTGGTTGCACATCGCGATGATCGTCGCGGGGCCGTGACTGGTCACCGGCCCCGGGATCGGGAAGTACGGCAGCGGGCGACCGGTCGGGCCGACGCGCTCGCGGCGCTGGCGGGCAGCGTCGGGCGCGAGCGTGGCCGCGTACTCCGGATCGGGCTCGTACTCGGCGTCGGGGTCGTAGAAGTGCCCGTCGGGCAGTTCGTCGTAGTCGGCGAATTGGTTGTGGGGCGCGCCACTTCCGTCGCCGGCCATGGCGTTCACGTGATGGCCATCCATGCTCTGGTGTGCTGTCCGCGTGGTCAGCGGACTCTGGGCTGCTGCGAAGGTACGCACCGCGACGGAGCCGACAGCCTCGAACCCCGCGGGACCCTGGCCCCGTACCGGCATTCCTGGTTGACCACCCCCGGGAGAAAATGTCGACTCATTCACAAGTCGTCTTACCTCCTTGGTGACCAGGAAACTTCTAGACAGGTCAGCGTGGCACCATGCCGACGGTTGGCGACTCTATGGCGTGTCGGGCGTTGTCAGCAACACAATCCGCCGGACCCGGCAGGATGTGTCGGCAATGAAACATCCCGCTGTCAAGGGCGTACGACCGTCGCACAGCAGGTTCCACCGGTGTGCGAATCGGTCGAAGAGTTACGTTCGAGGCGAGTTGACCGCAAGTCGCAAAGTGACCATACACACATCCGGCCGGACCTTGTCGGGCAAGGTCCGGCCGGTTGTGCGCGATTGACGCGGCTTGTTGACGTATCGCCTTTACGAAAAGGTGACTTGCCGGTCGAGGCCGGCTCAGCCGATCAGCGTGTCGAGGTCCAGGTGCTCCAGGCCGTGCGCCTCGGCGACCTCCTTGTAAACCACCTTGCCGTCATGGGTGTTGAGACCCTTGGCGAGCGCGGCGTCCCTGCGCAGCGCCTCCGCCCAGCCGTTGTCCGCGAGCGAGACGATGTACGGCAGCGTGGCGTTGGTGAGCGCGTAGGTGGAGGTGTTGGGCACCGCGCCGGGCATGTTGGCGACGCAGTAGAAGACCGACTCGTGAACCTTGAAGGTCGGCTCGGCGTGGGTGGTGGGGCGGGAGTCCTCGAAGCAGCCGCCCTGGTCGATCGCGATGTCGACAAGGACACTTCCCGGCTTCATCCGGGAGACCAGCTCGTTGGTGACGAGCTTCGGGGCCTTGGCGCCCGGGATGAGCACGGCGCCGATCACGAGGTCGGCCTCCAGGCAGGCCTTCTCCAGTTCGAAGGCGTTGGACATGACGGCCTTGACCTTGGTGCCGAAGATCCGGTCGGCCTCGCGCAGCTTGTTGATGTCGCGGTCGAGCAGGGTCACGTCGAAGCCCATGCCGATGGCGATCTGCACGGCGTTCCAGCCGGAGACACCGCCGCCGATGACGACGGCCTTGGCGGGCAGCACACCCGGGACTCCGCCGGGCAGGACGCCACGGCCGCCGGCGGCGCGCATCAGGTGGTAGGCGCCGACCTGCGGGGCCAGCCGGCCGGCCACCTCGGACATGGGCGCGAGCAGCGGGAGCGCGCGGCTCGGCAGCTCGACGGTCTCGTAGGCGATCGCCGTGGTGCCGGACTCCAGGAGGGCGTCCGTGCACTCCTTGGACGCGGCCAGGTGCAGGTAGGTGAAGAGGGTCTGGTCCTTGCGGAGGCGGTGGTACTCCTCCGCGATCGGCTCCTTGACCTTCAGCAGCAGGTCGGCGGTGGCCCACACCTCGTCGGCGGTGTCCAGGATCGTGGCGCCGGCGGCCACGAACTCGTCGTCGGGGATCGACGAGCCGACACCGGCGCCGCGCTCGATGACGACCTGGTGGCCGTGACGCACCAGCTCGTGCACGCCGGCCGGGGTGATGGCCACCCGGAACTCGTTGTTCTTGACCTCGCGGGGGATGCCGACCTTCACGTCGATCACGGTCCTTGGCTCAGAGGGTGTGTGGGGGCATAGATACACATACCCGGCATGCATCCGCATACCAGGAGACACCGCGGAAGAACCGGCGGCAGAGCCAGTTTAATGAAGGCGTTCCGGCTGTCTAGCCTTTCATTGCATCAATCTTCGCGGGATGCACTACGGATTTCGCAGGTGTTAGCGCCGTGTTCCAGGTCGGAGTCGAGGTCCGAGGGGCCCACGGGCCCCGAAGGCTCCTCACCCAGCATGCGTTCGGCGGCCGACCGGTGCAGGCTCGCGGCGGTGAAGTCACCGAGGCGCTCCAGCGTGTCGGCGAGCCGCAGCTGAAGCGCCGCCTGGAGCCGGACGTCCTCGGCGCGACGCGCCCACTCGACCGCCTCCTGGCAGGTGCACAGCGACTCCTCGGGCCGTCCGGCGTACTCCTGGACCCGGGCCAGCTCGCTCAACGCCCTTGCCAGTGCGGGCACATCACCGTTCTTGCGGTGGCCGGAAACAGCCGCCCGCCAGGCCCGCAGCGCCTCGCCGTACCGGCCCGCGTAGGTGTGCGCGCCGCCGATACGGCCGTAGAGCCGGGCCGCCTCGGCACGCTCGCCGCGGGCCAGGCGCTCGGCGAGCGCGCGGCCGAACCAGTCGGCGGCCCGGTCGTAGTCCCCCAGCTCCTGATACGCGCCACCTACGGATTCCATTGCGCGACCGGTCGCGTACGGGTCATTCGCGCTGCGTCCGGCGTCCAGCGCAGACCGGTAGCGCACCAGAGCGGCCGCGGTCCGGCCGGTCTGCGCGTCCAGGTCGCCGAGGTTCAGCAGCGCGGCGGCCTGCTCGCGGTGCAGCCCGCGGCGCCGGGCGACATCGAGGACCAGCCCGTGGATGCCGTACAGGTCGGGGGCCGCGGCCTGGGTGCCGAGGTGCGCCACCATGGCCTTGACCAGCTGCGCCATCAGACGGCGGGCCAGCGTGTCGAGCTCGCCGTCGGCGACCGCCGCCCGGGCGGCGGCCAGCAGGGCCGGGCGCCGGGCGCACAGCCAGTCGGCGGCGGCCCGGGGGGTGGGGAAGCGCAGCTCGCGGGGCAGGGCCTGGAGCTTCTCGCGGGCCTGCGGGCTGTCGGTCTCGGTGATGGCCCGGCAGGACTGCAGCAGCCGTACGGTGCGCTCCAGCATCCGGGCGCGGGCCAGCTGGAGCTCCCCGGCCCGCTCCCGGCTCTCGGCCAGGGCCCGGAGCAGCGGGTGCAGGCAGCCGGGGACCTCGTACTGGGGCAGCGGGGAGGCCAGGGGGTGCAGCAGGCCCAGGCGGACCAGCTCGTCCAGGGCGGTGCGGGCGGTGTCGACCGAGCAGCCGGCGAGGGCGGAGGCGGTGTGCGGGTCGGCCAGGCCGGCCGGGGCCAGGCTGAGCAGGCGCAGTATCCGCGCGGGCTGGGCCGGCAGCTGGTCGTGCGCGAACCGGAAGACCCGGGCCAGCACCGTGCCCTCGTCCGGCTCCGCGTGCAGCCGCTTGGCGAGGTCGGAGACGGCCGCCTGGGGGCGGGCGGCGAGCCAGCCGCCGGCCAGGGCGAGTGCGGCGGGCTGCGCCTGGCACGCCTCGACCAGCGACTCGGCGGACCGGGGGTCGACGGTGATGCGGACCGAGCCGGTGTACCGGCTGAGCAGTTCCACGGCCGACTTGGTGTCCAGGCCGCCCAGGGTGCACGGGCGGACGTCCGAGATGCCGGTGAGCGGGCCGCCGGAGACGGCGACGGCCAGGCAGTCCGCGGTGTCGGGGAGCAGGACGTCGACCTCTTCGGCGCCGGGCGCGTCGTCGAGCAGGAGCAGCATCCGGCGTTCGGCGAGGGCGGTGCGCAGGGCGTGGGTGAGGTCGTCCGCGGCGGCGCCGGCCGGGGTGGGCAGCCGCAGGGCGGTGAGGAGGTCGCGGGCGGTGCGCTCGACGGGGACCGGGGTGCCGTCGGGCTCGGCGAGGCGGGCGCGCAGCACCCCGTCGGGGTAGTCGGCGGCGACCTGCCGGACGAGCTCCTCGGCGAGGGCGGTGCGGCCGGAGCCGGGTCGGCCGGCGATCAGCAGCACCCGGGCGCGGGGGGCCTTGCGGCCGGCGATGGTGTCCAGGCCCGCGCGCTCGATGTCGGCGCGCAGTTCCTTCAACTCCCTTGTACGGCCCAGGAACCGGTCGTCCGTGGCCGCGGGCGCCGGCCGCCGTGCGCCGCCTGTGTCCACCGCCTGATCCGTCACGGGCCACACTCCCGTCCCACCGCACACGCAGGCCCGCCGGGGCTCCGGTTCGGGCGTTTCGGCTCAATCGCATCGAGCCTAGTTCACGTGCGCGGACGTTCCGGGCGGAGCGCGGCGGGCGCATCGCCCGATCGGATCAGGCGATGGTCACACCGGGTCGCCCGATCGGTGGTTCAGGACTCGAAGGGGCGGGCCGGCCAGGGCGCGTCGGCCGGCCGCAGCGCGTCGAGACCGCCGCCCGTACGGGCGGCGACCAGCGAGAGGACGCCTGTCACCAGGCAGTTGTTGTGCAGATCGCCGGCGAGGACCAGGCGCACCAGCTCGTCGACCGGCACGCGCGCGTACTCCAGGTCGGTCTCCTCGTGCTCCGGCGCGAAACGCTCCCCGTCGGCCTCGGACAGGTCACGGGCCAGGAAGATCCGCACCGCCTCGTCGCAGCCGCCGGGGGTGGTGTACAGGTCGGTCAGCACCCGCCAGTCCTCGGCCTTGACGTGCGCCTCCTCGTACAGTTCGCGCTGGGCCGCGTGCAGCGGGTTCTCGCCGGGGACGTCGAGCAGGCCGGCCGGGATCTCCCAGAGCTTGTGCCGGACCGGGTGCCGGTACTGGCGGATGAGCAGCACCCGGTCCTCCCCGTCGAGGGCGAGGACGGCGACCGAGCCGGGGTGCACCTGGTAGTCGCGGCGGACCACCGAGCCGTCGGGCATGACCACCTCGTCCGTGCGGACCGAGGTCTTGTTGCCCACGAAGGGAGTCTCCGTCGCCCGGATCTCCCACTCCTCGGGGGTGTCCTTGATCGTCATGCCGTGCCGCCCTTCCGCGTGCCTGCCACGTGCAGAAAAGAAAACCGGGGTGCGCGCCTTTGAAGGTTTGCACCCCGGCCACCGTACAACCGGTGTGTTACTTCGAACTCTCCTGCTCGACGGCGCCCTGCTGACGCGCGACCGCGGCCTTCACCAGGCCCGCGAAGAGCGGGTGCGGGCGGGTCGGGCGGGAGCGCAGCTCCGGGTGGGCCTGGGTGGCGACCAGGTAGGGGTGGACGTCGCGCGGGTACTCGACGTACTCGACGAGCTTGCCGTCCGGAGAGGTGCCGGAGAACAGGATGCCGGCCTTCTTCTCCAGTTCCGCGCGGTAGGCGTTGTTCACCTCGTAGCGGTGGCGGTGCCGCTCCTCGACGTACTCCTTGCCGTCGTACACCTCACGCACGAGGGAGCCCTCGGCCAGCTTGGCCGGGTACATGCCGAGGCGCATGGTGCCGCCCATGTCGCCCTCGCCGGCGACGATGTCGAGCTGCTCGGCCATGGTGGAGATGACGGGATGACCGGTGGCGGGGTCGAACTCGGTGGAGTTGGCGTCCGGGATGCCGGCCAGGTTGCGGGCGGCCTCGATCACGATGCACTGCAGGCCGAGGCAGAGGCCGAGCAGCGGGATCCTGTTCTCGCGGGCGTAGCGGATGGCACCGACCTTGCCGAGCACACCGCGGTCGCCGAAGCCGCCCGGGATGCAGATGCCGTCGACGTCCGAGAGCTGCGCCGCGGCGCCGGCCGGGGTCCTGCAGTCGTCCGACGTCACCCACTTGATCTTCACGCGGGCCCTGTTGGCGAAGCCGCCGGCGCGCAGCGCCTCGGTGACCGAAAGGTAGGCGTCGGGCAGGTCGATGTACTTGCCGACCAGCGCGAGGGTGATCTCGTGGTCGGGGTTGTGGACGCGGTCGAGCAGGTCGTCCCAGGTCCGCCAGTCCACGTCCCGGAACGGCAGGTCCAGCTTGCGGACGACATACGCGTCCAGGCCCTCGCCGTGCACGGTCTTCGGGATGTCGTAGATCGAGCGGGCGTCCGGGCAGGCCACGACCGCGGCCTCGTCGACGTCGCACATCAGCGAGATCTTGCGCTTGATGGCGGTGGGGACCTCGCGGTCGCAGCGCAGGACGATCGCGTCCGGCTGGATACCGATGTTGCGCAGGGCGGCCACGGAGTGCTGGGTGGGCTTGGTCTTCAGCTCGCCGGAGGGCCCGATGTAGGGCAGGAGCGAGATGTGAACCACGAAGACGTTGTCCCGGCCGACCTCGTGCCGGACCTGGCGGACCGTCTCCAGGAACGGCAGCGACTCGATGTCGCCGACCGTGCCGCCGACCTCGGTGATGACGACGTCGACCTCGTCGGTGGCCATGCGGCGGATGCGGTGCTTGATCTCGTTGGTGATGTGCGGGATGACCTGGACCGTGTCGCCCAGGTACTCGCCACGCCGTTCCTTCGCGATCACCGTCGAATAGACCTGACCTGTGGTGACGTTGGCGGAGCCGTCCAGGTCGCGGTCGAGGAAACGCTCGTAGTGGCCGATGTCCAGGTCGGTCTCGGCACCGTCGTTGGTGACGAACACCTCACCGTGCTGGAAGGGGTTCATCGTGCCCGGGTCGACGTTCAGGTACGGGTCGAGCTTCTGCATCACGACGCGCAGGCCCCGGGCCTTGAGCAGCATGCCCAGGCTGGAGGCCGTCAGGCCCTTGCCCAGCGAGGAGGCGACACCCCCGGTGACGAAGATGTGCTTGGTCGTCGTAGCTGTGCTCGATCGAAAAGCGGGCGGCGGCATGGCCAAGAGGGGGCTCCCGTGGTCGCGGTCTGTCGTGCGGTGCGGCTGCCTTCCGGGAGTTACCGGGGGTTGGGCCGTCGCTGCGGTTCGGGGGTTTCGTGCCCACCGGTCCACGGGCTACCAGGGTATCAGCGCCGCGCAGGGATGGCTTCCGGCCACACTCCGTACGCAGGTCGACACGGACGTAAGGTCTGTCTTACCGGCTTTTCACTCAGGGCTCACCCGTTCGGCCCGCACGGGTTGCCCCGAGCGGCACGCAGATCATCTACGTGCGTCGTATCCTGCTCGGACACTCGCTGCCGAGCCCGCCCGGAGAACACGGCACACCCCCGCCCGTCACTCCCGGAACACGAGAGCCTGGCAGTTCGTTGAGCTATGACTGTCGTTTTGCCTCAGGGCACGGCGGGCTGCTTTGCTTCACCGCTCAACGACGCACAACAACAACCCCCCCTTGACCGCACTAGCGACAGCCCCCTTCTGTCTGGGGGTGACGTGGCCGTTCGACTGGAGTTGCACGTGGCCGGGCGCATCGAAGATTACGCACTCATCGGAGACATGCAGACCGCCGCCCTGGTCTGCCGGGACGGCACAGTGGACTGGTTGTGCCTGCCCCGCTTCGACTCGCATGCCATCTTCGCCGGTCTGCTCGGCACGGAGGAACACGGCTTCTGGCGGCTCGGCCCGGCGCACGCGGCCGACTCCCGGCCCCCGACCGCGTCGCGCCGCACCTACCGGGGCGACTCGCTGATCCTGGAGTCGGAGTGGGACACCCCGCGCGGCACGGTCCGGGTGACCGACTTCATGCCCCCGCGTGACGGCGCGCCCCAGCTGATCCGCATCGTCGAGGGCGTCACCGGCCGGGTCCCGATGCGCTCGGTGCTGCGGATGCGGTTCTCCTACGGCCGGGTCGTCCCGTGGGTGCACAAGCACGACGGCCGTACGGTCGCGGTCGCGGGCCCCGACTCGGTGTGGTTCGACACCTCGGCGGAGACCTACGGAAAGTCGCTGACCACCTACGCCGACTTCACCGTGGCCCCCGGCGACCGGATCGCGTTCACGATCTCGTGGCAGCCCTCGCACAAGGAGGCGCCGCCGCTGCCGGAGCCGGAGCAGTCGCTGGAGGCGACCGAGGACTTCTGGCGGGAGTGGGTCGAGCACTGCACGTACCACGGGCCCTACCGCGAGGCCGTGATCCGCTCCCTGATCACGCTGAAGGCCCTGACGTACGCCCCCACGGGCGGCATCGTCGCCGCGCCCACCACCTCCCTCCCCGAGGACATCGGCGGCGTCCGCAACTGGGACTACCGCTACACCTGGCTCCGCGACGCGGCCATCACCCTGACCTCGCTGCTGCGCACCGGCTACCGCGAGGAGGCCCGCGCCTGGCGCGAGTGGCTGCTGCGCGCGGTCGCCGGCGACCCCGAGAACCTGCAGATCATGTACGGCATCGCCGGCGAGCGCGAGCTGGGCGAGGCCGAGCTGGACTGGCTGCCCGGCTACGAGAACTCGGCGCCGGTCAGGGTCGGCAACGGCGCCGCCCACCAGCTCCAGCTGGACGTCTACGGCGAGGTCACCGAGGCCCTCCACCTGGCCCACATGACCGGCCTCGCCCGCAACGACTACGCGTCCCTCCTCCAGCTCAAGCTCATCCGCTACCTGGAGGACCACTGGGACGAGCCGGACGAGGGCATCTGGGAGGTGCGCGGGCCGCGCCGGCACTTCGTGCACTCCAAGGTGATGGCCTGGGTCGCCGTCGACCGCACCATCAAGCTCATCGAGTCCGGGGACGCGGACGGCCCGCTGGAGCGCTGGAAGGAACTGCGCGACGACATCCACCGGGACGTCTGCGAGCGGGGCTACGACAAGGAACGCAACACCTTCACCCAGTCCTACGGCTCCCAGGAGCTGGACGCCTCGCTGCTGCTCATCCCCCAGATGGGGTTCCTGCCGCCGGACGACAAGCGGGTCATCGGCACCATCGAGGCGATCCAGCGGGAGCTGTCCACGTCGGACGGCTTCATCCTGCGCTACCCGACCGCGGGCGGCGACGAGGGTGTGGACGGGCTGCCCGGTGACGAGGGTGCCTTCCTGGCGTGCTCGTTCTGGATGGCCGACGACCTCGCGATGATCGGGCGGGTCGACGAGGCCCGCAAGCTGTTCGAGAAACTGCTCGCGCTGCGCAACGACCTCGGTCTGCTGGCGGAGGAATGGGATCCGCGGCTGAAGCGGCAGGTGGGGAACTTCCCGCAGGCGTTCAGCCATGTGCCGTTGATCGATACGGCGCTCCGGCTCACGGCTTCGGGAGCGTACGGAGGGTAGCCGCCGGCGGGTGCGGCCGTCGTCGGCCGCGGGTGCGCGGCGGCAGCCGCACGGCGGACAGGGCCCGCGCCCCTGAAGGGGCGCGCTGCCGCCTAGGCTGGGGAGCATGCCCCTGTCGAAGGCGCGCACGGCCCTCGCCGAGCTTCGGGAGGACCTCCTCGGCGATGTGTTCGCGCCGGGGGATCCGGGGTACGACGCGGCCCGTGCCGTCTTCAACGGCATGATCGACCGGTGTCCGGCCGTGATCGCTCAGTGCGTGGACGACGTCGACGTGGTTCGTGCCGTGCGGTTCGGGCGGGAGCTGGACCTGAAGATCGCGGTCCGCGGCGGTGGGCACAGCGTGGCGGGGGCGGGGGTCGGTGACGGGGCGCTCGTGGTGGACCTGCGCCGGATGCACGAGGTGACCGTCGACCCGGCGGCGAAGGCCGTACGCGCGCAGGGCGGGGCCACCATCGGCCATCTGGACCGGGCGACCCGGCCCCACGGCCTCGCCGCCACCGGTGGCCGGGTCTCCACCACCGGGGTCGGCGGCTTCGTGCTCGGTGGCGGGTCGGGCTGGCTGGACCGCGCCTTCGGCCTGGCTGCCGACAACCTGATCGGCGTGGAGCTGGTGACCGCCGGCGGAGAGCGCGTGCACGCCGGTGCCGACGAGAACCCGGAGTTGTTCTGGGCCCTGCACGGCGGCGGCGGGAACTTCGGCGTCGCCACCGCGCTCACCCTCGCCCTGCACGAGCTGCCGGTGTTCTCGGCCGCGCTGCTGCGGTACCCGCCGTCCTGCGGCCCGGACGTGGTCCGCGCCTTCCGCGAGGTGATCCGCACCGGCCCTGACGAGGCGGGCGGCGCGGTGCTGCACCTCGCCGGGGGTGAGCCGGGGTGCGCCGCCCTGGTGACCTACGTGGGCGGTACGGAGGGCCTGTACGAGGTCGCCGGGCCGCTGCTGGCGCTGCCGCACGCGGCGCAGGCCGCCGGCCCGCTGACCTACAGCGCGGTGCAGGGCATGCTCGACCTGCCTGCCGGGCTGCGGAACCACTGGTCGGCCGAGTGTCTGGCCGACCTGCCCGACGAGGCGGTGGACGCCTGGTGCGGCGGCGCGGAGGGCATGCCGGTGCCCACCGGCAGCCGGCAGCTGCTGTTCCCGCTGGGCGGCGCGGTCGCCTCCGGACCGGGTCAGTACCCGGTGCCGTACCGGAGAGCGGCCTGGGTGGCGCACCCGGTCGGGATCTGGGCGGACCCCGGCGACGACGAACGGGTGATCGCGTGGGTGCGGGGCGCCGGTGCCGGGGTCCGGCCGTGGTCCACCGGCGCGGTCTGCCTGAACCTCGTCGGTGACGAGGGCCCGGAGCGGGTGCGGGCCGGTCTGGGCGCGGGGAACGCGCTGCGGCTCGGCAGGGTGAAGCGGCGGTGGGACCCCGACAACGTCTTCCGCTTCAACCACAACATCAAACCGCTCTAGCGAAAGGTGCCGTGGAGGCGTTCGCCCAGGTAGCGTCCGCTCCATGGACAGCAGTACGGGCAGCGGACCCGACAACCAGGGCGCCGGGATCACCGTGCGGCGGGCACTGGAGCTGCCCACGCTGCGCAGCGGGCTCCCGGAGATCCTGGCGGGCGCCGACCGGCTGGGCCGCACCGTGCGCTGGGTGCACGCGGGCGAGGTGCCGAACATCGCCTCGCTGCTGAAGGGCGGCGAACTGCTGCTGACCACTGGCTACGGCCTGGGCACCCGGCCGACCGACCAGCGGGCGTTCGTCCGCACGCTCGCCGAGCGGGGCATCGCCGCCCTGGTGGTGGAGCTGGGCGCCCGGTTCGACCGGCTGCCCGCCCCCCTCGTCGACACCGCCCGCGCGACCGGGCTGCCGCTGGTCGTGCTGCACCGCGAGGTGCCGTTCGTGACGGTGACGGAGGAGATCCACACCGAGATCGTCAACCACCACTACGCGCTCCTCCAGCGCGCCGAGGAGGTGCACCGCCGCTGCACCGAGGCGCTGCTGGGCGGCGGCGGGGTGCCGCAGGTGCTGGCGATCCTGGCCGACTTCAGCGGCAACCCCGTCTTCCTGGAGACCACCGACGGCCAGCTGCTGTACGCGGCCGGGGCGGGGCCCGAGGGGGCGGATCCGCTCCAGGTGTGGGAGGGGCTGCGCGGCCAGCGCAAGGACGCGCCGCCGCCGGCCGGGGCGGTGCTGGTGGACGTGCCGGGCGGCGGTCCGGGGGCGGGGTCGGTGCGTGCCCGGCTGGTCCTGCTTCCCGTCCGCGGGCCGCTCGCGCCCGTGCACCGGATCGCCGCCGAACGCGCCGCGGGCATCCTGGCCGTCGTGCTGATGCAGGCCCGCCAGGAGGAGGAGCTGGCGGCGCGCGGGCGCGGCGACTTCCTGACCGACCTCGCCGAGGGCCGGATCACCGCGGAGGACGCCCCGGCGCAGGCCCGGGTGCTCGGCTTCAAGCCCGGCGGCAGTCCGCTGCTGCCGGTGGTCATGCGGATCGGCGACTCCCTGCACCCGGGCGGGGGCTGGGCGATGCTGGCCCGGGCGGTCGGCGAGGAGCTGGCGGCCGTGGGCGTGCCCGTCCTGCTGGGCGTACGACCGGTCGAGGGCCGGGTGCCCCTGCTCGTGGGCCTGCGCTCGGAGGCGGAGCGGACGACGGTCGCGGACCGGGTCGCGGCGGCGCTCAGGGCGGGGGTGGAGCGCGCCGGGATACAGCGCGCCGGTGCCGCGCCCCCGGTCGTGGTGGTCGGGGTGGCCGGCGGCTGGGCGGCGGCGTCGGCGGGACTGCGGCACGCGGCCGAGACGGCGACGGCGGCCCAGGGCCTGTCCGGCCGGGCCTGGTACGACGCCCGCCGGCTCGACATCGACCTCCTGCTGTGGCGGCTGCGCGACCACCCCGACCTGGCGGCCTTCGTGGACCGCGCGATCGGCCCGCTGCGCGACCACGACCAGCGCTCCAAGCCGCCGCTGCTGCCCACCCTGGAGACCTACCTGGCACACGCGGGCCGCAAGGCGGAGACGGCCCGGGAGCTCCACCTCAACCGGCAGACCCTCTACAACCGCCTCGCCCGCATCGGGGAGTTGCTGGGCACTGACCTCGACGACCCGCAGGTGGTGCTGGCGTTGAGCCTGGCGCTGCGGGCGCGAAGGCACGTGCCCTAGGACCTCACGGCAGCGGCCTGGGTTGCGTCAACTCGTCGTACACGCTGAGCACTTGGGCGACGGTCTCGTCCTCCGTGGGCCAGCTCGCCGCCTGCCGGGCGCCCCGCTCACGCAGCTCCGCGCAGCGCTCGGGGTCGCCGAGCAGGCGGGCGACGGTGGCGGCGAGGCCCGGTGCGTCGCCGTACGCGACCAGTTCGGCCGCGTCCCCGACCAGGTCGGGGATGCCGCCGACCGCGGTGGCGACGAGCGGCACGCCCGCGTGCAGGGCCTCCTGCGCGAAGACGGAGCGGGGCTCCCAACTACTGGGCAGCAGCGCCAGATCGGCGGCGGCGAGCAGCTCGGCGACGTCGTCACGGCGCCCGATCAGCCGCACGGGCAGCTCCTCGTCCTCGATCCGCCGCTGCAACGACGCACGCAGTGGCCCCTCGCCGGCGATGACGAGGAGCGGCACCGGATCGAGCCGGCACCAGGCGCGTGCCGCGTCCAGCAGCACGTCATAGCCGCGATGCCGGTCGAGGGAGCCGACGGCGATGAGCAACGGCCGCCCCATGGAGCCGAGTTCGGCCCGGACCTTGGGCCGCAGCCCCTCCGCCTCGTCCTGGTCCACGGGCCGCCGCACGCCGGGCAGCGCCACGGCGGCGAGCCGGGCGTCCCTGGCACCGGTACGGCGGGCCCGGTCCACCAGGTCGTAGGTGGTGCCGAGCACCACGGCGGCCGTCCTCACCACCCGCCGCTCCAGCATCCTCAGCAGATGGGCCCGCGCTCCCTCCGCATGCGCCCGGTTGTGCCAGGTGACGACCAGCGGAGTGCCGCGGCCGCTCAGCGCCAGCACCGCGCGGAAGGAGGCGTGCAGGCCATGGGCGTGCACGAGGTCGGCGTCCGCGCAGGCGGCGCGGAGTGCCGCGACCGAGCCCGGGTCGCTGCTGCGCGGCACGTGCACATGGTCGGCGCCGACGTCCGAGAAGCCGTAGGCGCGATCGGCCTCGGCGGGGGCGCAGACCGTGACCCGCACGCCCCGCTCGACGAGGCCTGCGGTCAGCGAACGCACGTGCGCGCTGCTGCCGGCGTTGCCGCCGCCCAGCACCTGCACGGTGCGCAGCGGCGACTGACCATGCGGTGCGTTGCTGCTCACGGGGGTCACGCGGCCGGGGCTCCTGGTTAGGCGTGGGGCGGTCACGAGGGAACGTACAGAAGGTATCGGGGCCGAGGGCGTCACCGCGCGCGCCTCCCCCGGACACCGCGCCCCCCTCAAGGATGCCAGCACACAAGGGTGTTCCGGGTATTCCGAGAAGGCACATACCGAGGCGGGCCGGGGCAATGCGCCGAACCGTGTCACCCGGGAGGGTGACGAAACGCCACCGAGGAGGAGCGCGGCCGGCAGCCTCTGACCGCCCCGGCCGTCGCCCTGTGCCCTCCGCGCCCTCCGGCCGTGGTCGCCGTCAGTGGCCGGTCAGCGGTCCGCCCGCGCCGTCGCCAGCAGTTCCTCGGCGTGCGCCCGTGCCGTCTCCGAGTCGTCCTGGCCTGCCAGCATGCGGGACAGCTCCCGTACCCGCTCCTCGCCCTCCAGGACCTTCACGCCGGAGCGGGTGACCGAGCCGTCGTTGGTCTTCTCGACGAGCAACTGCCGGTCGGCGAAGGCGGCGACCTGGGGAAGGTGGGTGACGACCACCACCTGCGCGGACTTGGCGAGCTTGGCCAGGCGCCGCCCGATCTCCACCGCCGCCTTGCCGCCCACACCCGCGTCGACCTCGTCGAAGAGGTACGTCGGGACCGGATCCGTACCCGCGAAGACGACCTCCACCGCGAGCATCACGCGCGACAGCTCACCGCCGGAGGCGCCCTTGGCGATCGGGCGGGGCGGGGCTCCCGGGTGCGGGGCGAGGAGCAGTTCCACCTCGTCGGCGCCCGCCGGGCCGTAGGCCACCGCCCGGCCGCCGACCTCCACGCCCTCCGGGTCCTCGGTCTGCCGGATGGCGAAGGACACGCGCGCGTGCGGCATCGCGAGGGAGCCCAGTTCGGCGGTGACGGCGGCCGCGAAGCGTTCGGCGGCCTCGGTGCGCGCGTCGGTCAAGGCCTGCGCGAGACCGCCCAGTTCGGCCCGCAGGGCGTCGCGCTCGGCGGTCAGTTCGTCGATCCGCTCGTCGTCGCCGTCGAGTTCGGTGAGCCGCGCGGCGCCCTGCTCGGCCCACGCCAGCACCGCGTCGATGCCGTCGCCGTACGCGCCGTACTTGCGGGTCAGCGCGGTGAGCGCAGCACGCCGCTCCTCCACGGCCGCGAGCCGCAGCGGGTCGGCGTCCAGGTCGTCGGCGTACCCGGCGAGCTCGCCCGCCACATCGCCGAGCAGGATCCCGACCTCGCCGATCCGGTCGGCGAGCGCGGCCAGCGCCGGATCGTGCGAGCGCACGGCCTCCAGGGCCCGGTGGGCGCCCGCGACAAGGGTGGCCGCGTCGATGCCCTCGGGGTCCTCGGGGTTGCCCGCGAGCGCGGAGTGCGCTGCGGTCGCCGCGGACGACAGGGCCTCGGCGTGCCCGAGCCGCTCGGCCTCCTCGGCGAGCTCGACGTCCTCGCCGGCCCGCGGCTCCACCCCCGCGATCTCGTCCAGCCCGTAGCGCAGCATGTCGGCCTCCTGGGCCCGCTCACGCGCGCGTGTGACGATCTCCTCCAGCTCGGCCGCGACGGCCCGCAGCCGCCGGTAGGCCTCGCCGTACTTGGCCAGCGGTACGGCGACCCCGTCGCCCGCGTACCGGTCGAGGGCCTGCCGCTGCCGGGACAGCTTCAGGAGCCCCTGCTGATCCGTCTGCCCGTGCACGGCCACCAGGTCGTCGGCGAGTTCGGCGAGCAGCCCCACGGGCACGCTCCGCCCGCCCAGGTGCGCCCGCGAGCGCCCCTCGGCGGAAACGGTACGGCTGATCAGCAGCGCCCCGTCGTCCAGCTCGGCACCGGCCTCCTCGGCCCGTACGGCCGCCGAGGCCCCGGCGGGCACGGAGACCCGCCCCTCCACAACCGCCTTCTCGGACCCGATCCGCACGAGCGCGGGATCGGCCCGCCCGCCGAGCAGCAGCCCCAGGCTGGTGACCACCATGGTCTTGCCCGCACCGGTCTCACCGGTGACGGCGGTGAACCCCGGCGACAACTCGACGACGGCGTCATCGATGACTCCGAGCGACCGTATCCGCATTTCTTCCAGCACGGGGAAGACCTTACGAGGTCGAGATGGCGAAGTGCGAGGCCCCCTGTCACCCGGGCGAGTGGAGAACCCGCGAGGGGCCGCCCGCATCGACACACGGGCGGGTGTGCCCACCCGAAGGAGCAGGCGGCTCGGCGGCTCCCCACCCCGCCGGGCAGCATCCCCACCCGAAGGAGCAGTCGGCTCCTCGCCACGCCGGGGAGCATCCCTACCCGAAGGAGCAGTCGGCTTCTCGCCACGCCGGGCAGCATCTCCACCCGAAGGAGCAGGCGGCTCGGCGGCTCCCCACCCCGCCGGGGAGCATCCCCACCCGAAGGAGCAGTCGGCTTCTCGCCACACCGGGGAGCATCCCCACCCGAAGGAGCAGTCGGCTCCTCGCCACGCCGGGCAGCATCCCTACCCGAAGGGGCGCGGGGAACTGCGCGACAAGCCACAGCCCACCCGCACCCGCCGACGCACCGGAACGGGCCCCACGCTCCGTCAGTGCGGCGCCCCCCGCCATCCGGAGACCGGCAGCGCGAACTTCGCCACCAACCGGTCCGTGAACGAAGCGTGATGCAGCCGCGCCAGCCGCACCGGCACCGCCCCCCGCCGCACCTCCACCCGCGCCCCCGGCGGCAACTCCACCGTCCGCCGCCCGTCACACCACAGCACCCCCGGCTGGATGTGCGGCAGCACCTCCACCGCGAGCACCGAGTCCGGCGAGGTCACCAGCGGCTTCGCGAACAGCGCGTGCGCGGAGATCGGCACCATCAGCAGCGCCTCCACCTCCGGCCACACCACCGGCCCGCCCGCCGAGAACGCGTACGCCGTCGACCCGGTCGGCGTCGACAGGACGATCCCGTCGCACCCGAACCCCGTCACCGGCCGCCCGTCGATCTCCAGCACCACTTCCAGCAGCTTCTCGGCGCCAGCCTTCTGCACCGCCGCCTCGTTCAGCGCCCAGTCGGTGTGCACGATGTCCCCGTTGCGGTGCACGACGACGTCGACGGTCATCCGCTCCTCGACCTCGTACGCCCGGCTCACCACCCGGTCGACCACCTTGTCGAGATCGTCGCGCTCGGCCTCCGCGAGGAACCCGACGCTGCCGAGGTTGACGCCGAGCATCGGCACCCCGGAGGCGCGGGCGAACTCGGCGCCGCGCAGCAGCGTCCCGTCACCGCCGAGCACGATCAGCAGCTCGCAGCCGTCGAGACTGTGCGGCGAGGCCTCCTCGACGAGTTCGACCTCGTCGGGCAACGGCAGGTCGCGGGCCTCGAAATCCAGGACCCGTACGCCCACTCCGGCCGCCAGCAGCCCCTTCACCACGAGCTCGGCGCTGCGGATCGCGGCCGGCCGCCCGGTGTGAGCGAGGAGGAAAACAGTACGAGCTCGGTTCTGTGTCAACGCGGCCCCTCCGCCACGGCACGGTCAACGTCGGCCGGATCCAGCTGGGGTGCGCCGGCCCGCAACCACAGAAAGTACTCGACGTTGCCGGACGGCCCGGGCAGCGGACTGGCGGTGACACCCTTCACCCCGAGCCCCAGCTCCCACGCCTTCCCGGCAACCCCCCGCACGGCCTCCGCCCGCAGCTGCGGACTCCGTACGACTCCCCCGCTGCCCAGTCGCTCCTTGCCCACCTCGAACTGCGGCTTGACCATCATCACCAGGTCGGCGTCCGGCTTCACGCACCGCACCAGGGCCGGCAGCACCAGCCCGAGCGGGATGAAGGACAGATCACCCACGACAAGATCCACAGGCTCCCCATCGATCGCTTCAAGCGTCAACTCGCGTACGTTCGTACGGTCCTTGACGGTGACGCGTTCATCGCTCTGCAGAGACCACGCGAGTTGGCCGTATCCGACGTCCACGGCGACCACATGGGCGGCCCCCGCGCGCAGCAGCACATCGGTGAACCCTCCGGTCGACGCACCGGCGTCCAGCGCCCGCCGCCCCTCGACCGCCAGGCCCTCCGGGACGAACACCGCCAGCGCGCCGGCGAGCTTGTGGCCGCCCCGGGACACGTACTCGGGATCGCCGTCGTCGGTCTGGACGACGATGGCGGCGGCGGTCTCCACCTGGGTGGCCGGCTTGGTCGCGAGGGTCTTGCCGACGGTGACCCGCCCGGCGGCGATCAGCTGGCTGGCGTGCTCGCGCGAGCGCGCGAGCTTCCGGCGGACCAGCTCCGCGTCCAGACGGCGACGTGCGACTCCTGCCACGGTGGGTTCAGCTCCTGCTCTGGTGGTACGGACTAGAAGGTGTGGCCCGAAGGGCCTCGTAGCGGGGTGGTGGCCGGGTGCCGGGCGGGCCCGGGCACCGGGGGTCCCGGAGGTCCCGGGCGGGCGTCGAGCGCGGTCAGCGCGTCGCGCAGCCCCCGGTGCACATCCTCGTACACCTCCAGATGCCCGTCCGTGGCGAGGTGGTCGGCGTCGGCCAGCCGGTCGAGCTCCGCGTCGACCTCGGCGTTGCCGGTCGGGGTGCGCGGGACGTTCAGCGCGGCGGGCGCGGCGGGGTCGTACTCGGGTTCGACGGCGGCCGCTTCCTCGGCCGCCGTCACCCGGCCCTCGGGCACGGAGTCGGTCATGCCCCGACGCTACATCGAACCGCTGGGGTACCGTCGGTCGCGATGGCCACGATCGAGGAGTGCCGCGCCGCACTCGACAAGCTCTCGCACGGCATGAGCGGTGCCGAGGGCGACGTCCGTGCGGCCGCCGCCATGGACCGCACGGTGAGCTGCCACATCACCGACCTGGACGTCACCTTCGCCGGCCGGCTCACCGGCGGCCGGATCGACGTCGAGGACACGTTCCCCGGTCCGCCCCGGGAGAAGGCGCAGATACGACTCGCCATGGCCGGCCACGACCTGGTGGCCCTGGTCGACGGCGAGCTGAACTTCGCCGGCGCCTGGGGGTCGGGCCGGGTGCGGCTGGAGGCGAACCTGCTGGACCTGTTCCGGCTCAGGAAGTTGTTGTGACCCTTGCCTTCCGGGCGGCCGGCACCACCAGCGGGGTCCCCGTCTCCGGGTCGTCGATGATCTGGCAGCGCAGCCCGAAGACCTCCCGCACCAGCTCGGCGGTGACGATGTCGTTCGGGGCGCCCTCGGCGATCACCCGGCCGCCCCGCAGCGCGATGAGGTGGGTGGCGTACCGGGCCGCGTGGTTGAGGTCGTGCAGCACGGCGACCAGCGTCCGCCCCTGCTCCTCGTGGAGTTCGGCGCACAGGTCGAGGACGTCGATCTGGTGCTGGATGTCCAGGTAGGTGGTCGGCTCGTCGAGGAGCAGCAGCGGGGTCTGCTGGGCGAGCGCCATCGCGATCCAGACGCGCTGCCGCTGACCGCCGGACAGCTCGTCGACGTACCGGTCGGCGAGTTCGGCGACGCCCGTCCGCTCCATCGACTGCTGTACGACCCGTTCGTCCTCGGCGGACCACTGGCGCAGCAGGCCCTGGTGCGGGTAGCGGCCGCGGCCGACCAGGTCACCGACGGTGATGCCGTCGGGCGCGATGGACGACTGCGGGAGCAGGCCGAGGGTGCGGGCGACCTTCTTCGCGGGCATCGACTGGATGACCTGGCCGTCGAGCAGCACCCGGCCCTGGCTCGGCTTGAGCATCCGGGACAGCGCGCGCAGCAGCGTCGACTTGCCGCAGGCGTTGGGGCCGACGATCACGGTGAAGGAGCTGTCGGGGATCTCCACCGACAGCTGCTCGGCGATGACCCGCTGGTCGTAGGCGAGGGTGACGTTCTCGGCGGACAGGCGGTTCACGGTGCTCCTCTCGCGGTCCGGCTCGGGTGTCGGGTTCTTGTCCTGGCCGTCTTCCGGTGTCATATCCGGCCCGCCCGGCGTTCGGTGACGAGGAGCCAGAGCAGATAGACCCCGCCGAGGACGCCGGTGACCACACCCACGGGCAGCTGGTCGGCGCCGAAGGCGCGCTGCGAGGCCCAGTCGGCGGTGACCAGGAGGGTGGCGCCCATGCACAGGGAGGGCACCAGGTTGGGGCCGGGGGCGCGGGTGAGGCGGCGGGCGAGCTGGGGCGCGGTGAGCGCCACGAAGCTGACGGGCCCGGCGGCGGCGGTGGCGGCCGCGGTCAGCAGGACGGCGGCCACCATCAGCAGCGTCCGCACCCGTTCCACGCGCACGCCGAGGGCGTGGGAGACGTCGTCGCCCATCTCCATCATCCGCAGGCCCCGCCCGTTGACGAGGACCAGTGGCACGAGGACCGCGCACAGCGCGAGCAGCGGCCAGACCTGGCTCCAGTCACGGCCGTCGAGGGAGCCGGTCATCCAGACGACCGCGCGGGTCGCGTCGACCAGGTCGGCCTTGGTGAGCAGATAGCCGTTGACCGCGGTGACGACGGCGGAGACGCCGATGCCGACCAGCACCAGCCGGTAGCCGTGCACGCCCTGCTTCCAGGCGAGGAGGTAGATGGCGAGGCCGGTCACCAGACCGCCGGCCAGGGCGCCGACGGTGACCTGGGCGGCACTCCCGGACAGCAGCACGATGACGACGAGCGCGCCGGAGGTGGCGCCCTGGGAGAGGCCGAGGACGTCCGGGCTGCCCAGCGGGTTGCGGGAGATCGACTGGAACAGCGCGCCGCCGAGCCCGAGCGAGGCGCCGACCAGCAGACCGACCAGGACCCGCGGCAGCCGCAGCTCGTTGACGATGAAGTCCTGTCCGGCCGTACCGTTCCCGGCCAGGGTCTTCAGCACGTCGCCGAAGGAGATCGGGAAGTCCCCGGTGCCGATCAGCACGACACTCGCGGCGCACGCGGCCAGCAGCAGCGCGACGACCACGACCAGCGCGCGCACGTCGGTCCGCAGGGAGAGCCCGCCCGGGGTTCGCAGCGTGAGCGTGGTCTTCACAGCGGTTCTCACAGTGGTCCTCACAGTTCGCACAGTGGTCCTCACAGCGGTGCTCACAGCTGGGCCGTCCTGCGCCGTCGTACGAGCAGAATGAAGACCGGCCCGCCGATGATCGCGGTGACGATGCCGACCTGGAGCTCCGCGGGGCGGGCGACGATCCGGCCGATGACGTCGGCGCCGAGCAGCAGCACGGGCGACAGGACCGTCGCGTACGGCAGGATCCAGCGCAGGTCGGGGCCGGTGAACGAGCGCACGGCGTGCGGGACCATCAGGCCGACGAAGGCGATCGGACCGCAGGCGGCGGTGGCCGCGCCGCACAGCACGGTGGCGGCGAGCATGGCGAGGGCCCGGGTGCGGGCGAGGTTGGCGCCGAGGGCGCGCGCGGTGTCGTCGCCCATCGCCACCGCGTTCAGCGGGCGGGCGAGGCCGAGGGCGAGCAGGGTGCCGGCCGCGAGGAACGGCAGCACCTGCAGGATCGTCGAGTTGCCGGCCGAGGCCAGCGAACCCACCGTCCAGAAACGCAACTTGTTGAGCGCCGCGTCGTCGGTGATCATCACGGCCTGGAGGTAGCCGTAGAGCGCGGCGCTGATCGCCGTACCGGCCAGCGCGAGCCGGACCGGGGTGGCGCCCCGGCTGCCGCCCAGGAACCACACCAGCGCGCCCACCGCGGCCGCTCCGAGGAAGGCGAACCACACATAGCCGCTGAGGGTGCTGACGCCGAAGTAGGTGATGGCGGTGACGACCGCGGCCGACGCGCCCGCGTTGATGCCGAGCAGTCCGGGGTCGGCGAGCGGGTTGCGGGTGAGCGCCTGGAGCACCGCCCCGGACAGGCCCAGGGCGGCACCGGCCAGCAGGCCGAGGACGGTGCGCGAGAGCCGGGCGTCGACGACGACGTCGCCGTACGTCCCCGTGTCGTGGAACAGGCCGTGCCAGACCTGGTCCAGCGGCAGCTCCTTCGCCCCGATCGCGATGCTCACCAGCGCGACGAGCAGCAGGATCACCGCGGAGACCAGGAGCCCGAGGGCCCGTATCGCCCGACGGGTCGGGGGCGCGGGGGCGGTGTCCGCGCGCTGCTCGGAAGGACTGTCGACCAACACAAGGTTAGGTTAGCCTATCCTCGTATCCTGTCTTTCGCTGCCCCGTCCCCCTTCCCGTTCCCGCCTCATCGGCGGCAACTCCCCGTCAGGTGCGGGGACATCAGAGCCCCAGCCGTGCCAGTGCCTTGCCTCCGTCCAGGTCGCAGGAGCCCTCGCCCGCCGCCGTCCAGGCCGCCGCGCACAGCGCCCGCAGCCCGTCGAGCGACTCGCCCTCACCCTCCAGCTCCAGCCGGTCGGCACGCGCCGTCGCCGTCCAGCCGCCGCACCGGAAGCCGTCGCCGTCCGCCGTGACCTCGGGCTGCCCGGTGAGCAGCCCGCGCAGATCGGCGTCGACATAGGTCGGCCGGTGCTGCGGCGGTGCGGCGAGCAGCTGACGCCCGTCGGTGACGCCGGTCAGCACGAGCAGCGAGTCGACCCCGCCGTTGAACGCGCCCTCGATGTCGGTGTCCAGCCGGTCCCCGACCACCAACGGCCGCTCCGCACCCGTCCGCAGGATCGTCTCCCGGTGCATCGGCGGCAGCGGCTTGCCCGCCACCTGCGGCTCCGCACCCGTCGCGATCCGGACCACCTCGACCGCCGCCCCGTTGCCCGGCGCTATCCCGCGCCCGCTCGGAATCGTCAGATCGGTGTTGGACGCGAACCACGGCACCCCGCGCGCGACGGCGTACGACGCCTCGGCGAATCGCCCCCAGGGCAGGTCGAGACCGCCGTAACCCTGCACCACGGCCGCCGGATCGTCGTCAGCGGACTCCACCGGCTCAAGCCCCCGCTCCCGCAGCGCGACCCGCAATCCCTCCCCGCCGATCACCAGCACCCGCGCCCCGGCCGGCACCTGCTCACTGATCAGCCGCGCGACCGCCTGCGCCGAGGTGATGACGTCGTCGGCCTCCGTCGGGATCCCCAGCTCGGTGAGGTGCTCGGCCACCGTGTCCGGCGTCCGCAGCGCGTTGTTGGTGACGTACGCCAGACGCATGCCGCCCGCGCGGGCGACCTCCAGCGACTCCACGGCGTGCGCGATCGCGCTGCCCCCCGCGTACACCACCCCGTCCAAATCGAGCAGCGCCGTGTCGTACGCCGCGCTCAGGGCCTGTCCGATGCCCTCGGGACCAGTCCTGACGCCCTGGCTCATCCCCATCGCTCCTTGTCACTCCTCGTCGACCCGCCCTTTCACCGCCGATCATCCCGCACGCCACTGACACACGTACGATGCCGGGATGAACACTGCAGGTCACTCGGAAGCAACGGAGCGCCGAGGCCTGGAACTGACCCCGTTCCGAGGTCTTCGCTACGACCCGCACCGGGTCGGCAGTCTGGCCGCCGTCACCTCCCCGCCCTACGACGTCGTCGTACGCCCCGACGGAGTACACCACCTCCAGTCGGCCGACCCGCACAACATCGTCCGTCTCATCCTTCCCCAGGCCGGTACCCCCAGCGCCGGTACCGAACAGGCGGCCGACACCCTGCGCCGCTGGCAGGCCGAGGGCATCCTCGCCGCGGATCCCGAACCGGCCCTGTACGTCTACGAGCAGCACGACGGGAACGGCCTGCTCCAGCGCGGCGTCATCGGCGCCCTGCGGATCTCGGAGCCGTCCGAGGGCGTGGTGCTGCCGCACGAGGAGGTCATGGCCCCGGTCGTCGCCGACCGGGCGGCCCTGATGCGCGCCACCTTCGCGAACCTCGAACCCCTCCTGCTCACCTACCGGGGCAACGGGACGACCGCCGAGGTCGTCGAAGCGGTGGCCGGCCGCCCCCCGCTCCTCGCCACCACCACGGAGGACGGTTTCCACCACCGCCTCTGGTCGATCACCGACCCCGCCGAGGTGGCCCTCGTCCAGTCCGACCTGTCCCACCACCAGGCCCTGATCGCCGACGGCCACCACCGCTGGGCCACCTACCTGCGTCTACGCGCGGAGCACAGCTCGCCCAGCCCCTGGGACTACGGCCTGGTCCTCCTCGTCGACACCGCCCGCTACCCGCTGCGCGTCCGCGCCATCCACCGCCTGCTGCACGGCCTGCCGGTGGCCGAGGCACTGGAGCGGGTCAAGGGCCTGTTCCGGGTACGACGGCTCGACGTCCCGCTCCCGGCGGCCCAGCAGTCGCTGGCGGACGCGGCCTGCGCCGGCAACGCGTTCCTGCTGGCCGGCGACGGCACGTTCCACCTCATCGACCGCCCGGACCCCGCCCTCCTGGCCCGCACGATCCCCGACGACCGCCCGGCCGCCTGGCGCTCCCTGGACGCCACCGTCCTGCACGCCACGCTCCTCGACCACGTCTGGCGGATCCCCGAGGACTCCCCCGCGCACATCGCGTACATCCATGACGCGGCGGCGACCGTCGCAAAGGCCGAGCAGGACGGCGGCACGGCCGTCCTCATGCACCCGGTACGCGAGGAGGTCGTCCGCGCCCTGGCCCGCCAGGGCGTGACGATGCCCCGCAAGTCGACGTCCTTCGGCCCGAAGCCGGCATCCGGGCTGGTGCTGCGGGCGCTCGACGTCTGAAAGCAGGAGGGCAGACCTGGTCGAGGCCTGCCCTCTGCTCATCACTCGGTCACCCGGTCACTGAGCTCAGTCCTGCTCGGCCTCGAACTCGTCCTTGGCCTTGGCCTCGGGCTCGGGCTCGGGCTCGGGCTCGGGCTCGGGCTCGGCGACGGTCTTGGTCTCGGCCTCCGCCTCGGTGTCGTCGGCGACCTCGGTCTCCTTCGGGGTCTCCTCGGTGATCTCTTCGGCGGTCTCCTCGGCGCTCTCTTCGTCCAGCGCGTCGACGAACTCGACCCCGTCCAGCTCGGCCAGCCGGTCGGAGGCGTCCGTGCTGCCGTCCCGGTCGGCCTCGACGGCCTTGGCGAACCACTCCCGAGCCTCGTCGACACGCTGAGCGGCGAACAGGGCGTCGGCGTAGGCGTACCGCAGCCGCGCGGTCCACGGCTGTACGGAGTTGGACGCCAGCTCGGGGCTCTGCAGCGTCACGATCGCCGCGTCCAGCTGCCCCATGTCACGCCGGGCGCCGGCGGCGACGAGCCGCATCTCGACCTGGCCGGCCTTGTCGAGCTTGTGCACCTCGGGGGCGCCGGCCATGTCCAGCGCCTTCTCCGGCCGCCCGAGCCCACGCTCGCAGTCGGCCATCACCGGCCACAGGTCGACGTTGCCGGTCATGCGCCGCGCGGCCCGGAACTCGGCGAGCGCCTCGGCGTACTTCTGGTTCGCGTACGCGGCGAACCCGGCCGCCTCACGGACGGCGGCGACACGGGACGCCAGCCGCAGGGCCACCTTGGAGTAGCCGTAGGCGCCCTCGGGGTCCTCGTCGATGAGCCGGGCGACCATCACCAGGTTCTTGGCGACGTCTTCCGCGAGCGTCTTGGGCAGGCTCTGCAGCTCCTGCCGCACGTCCTTGTCGATCTCCTCGCCGGTGACGTCCTCCGGGATCGGCAGCCGCTTGATCGGCTCCCGGTCCCGGTCCCGCTCCCGCTCGTCCCGGAAGCGGCCGCCGCCACCGCGGTCGTCTCGTCGGTCGTCTCGGCGGTCGTCGCGCCCGCGGTAACCGCCACCGCGGTTGTCGTCCCGGCGGAAGCCACCGCCCCGGTCGTCACGGCGCGGACCACGGCTCCGGTCGTCGCGGTCGCGATCGTCACGCCGGCCGTAACCGCCACCTCGGTTGTCGTCACGACGGTCGTCACGACCGCCGTACCCACCGCGGTCGTCACGACGCTCGTAACCCCCGCGGTCGTCGCGGCGGTCGTCACGACGGAAAGCGGGACGCTCACCGCGGTCGTCACGACGGGGACCACGGTCGCGATCGTCGCGCCGACCGTAACCGCCGCCGCGGTTGTCGCCACGGTTGTCGTCACGACGGTCATCCCGACGGCCGAAACCACCGCGGTCGTCACCACGCCGGTCGTCCCGGCGGAATCCGCCACGGTCTCCGCGGTCGTCGCGGTCGTCACGACGGAAGGCAGGACGGTCGCCACGGTCATCACGCCGAACGTCACGACGGTCGTCACGGCGGTCGTCACGACGGAAGGCAGGACGCTCACCGCGGTCATCACGCCGAACGTCACGACGGTCGTCACGGCGGTCGTCACGACGGAAAGCGGGACGCTCACCGCGGTCATCACGACGGAAGGCAGGACGCTCACCGCGGTCATCACGACGGAAGGCAGGACGCTCACCGCGGTCATCACGACGGAAGGCAGGACGGTCGCCACGGTCATCACGCCGAACGTCACGACGGTCGTCACGGCGGTCGTCACGACGGAAAGCGGGACGCTCACCACTGTCGTCACGGCGGGGACCACGGTCCCTGTCATCGCGACGACCGTATCCGCCTCGGTCCCCGCGATCGTCGCGCTGGAACCCCGGGCGGGAACCACGGTTGTCTTCCCGTCGGCCGTAGCCGCCACCGCGGTTGTCGTCGCGACGGTCATCCCGACGGCCGTAGCCGGCACCACGGTTGTCGTCACGGCGATCGTCCCGACGGCCGTACCCCGTACCGCGGTTGTCGTCACGGCGGACGTAGCCGCCGCCGCGGTTGTCGTCACGGCGGTCATCGCGACGACCGTAACCGCCGCGGTCTCCACGGTCGTTGCGGTCTCCGCGGTGTCCGCCACGCTCACCGCGGTCACCACTGTCCCGTCGCCGCTGGTCGCGCTCCGGTCGGTCGTCGGGAGAGTTGGTGGACATGGTGACTCCTGTCTTCGGTACCGCAAGCATTGTAAAAACAAAAGGACCCCTGGTCCCAGCTGAACGCTGGGACCAGGGGTCCTCCAAAGATTGTTCGGCGGCGTCCTACTCTCCCACAGGGTCCCCCCTGCAGTACCATCGGCGCTGTAAGGCTTAGCTTCCGGGTTCGGAATGTAACCGGGCGT
>NZ_JBFBJL010000077.1:0-39475 GCF_040686075.1 Streptomyces sp. NPDC086519 | reverse complement strand
CCGCAACGAGCACGGCGGCGAGGGCGTCGGCATCGTCATTCCCAAGGGCCCCGGGCTGGAGCAGTACCCGATCGAGCTCGACCCGCCGCGCGCGACCGAGTACCGGAAACTGATCAACCCGCTGCTGACCCCCGAGGCGATCGAGCGCCTGGTCCCGATGATCGAGCGCCACGCCGCCCGCGTGGTGGACGAGTTCGTCGAGCACGGCTCGTGCGACCTCGTCCGCGACCTCACCAACCCGCTGCCGGCGGCGGTCACCCTGGACTGGCTCGGCTTCCCCGAGGAGGACTGGGCCAAGCTGGCCGGTCCGGTCCACGACATCTTCGCCGCCCCGGCCGGCAGCGAGCGCGCCGCCCGCGGGGCCGCCGGACTGGCCTACATGGACCAGCGCATCCGCGAGCTGATCGCCGACCGCCGCAGCGCGCCCCGGGACGACGCGGTCAGCGCGGTGGTGGCCGGACGCAGGGCCGACGGCGACGAGTTCGGCGAGGACGAGCTGGTGTCGGTGAT
The DNA here is from genome assembly GCF_040686075.1 of Streptomyces sp. NPDC086519. Taxonomy (NCBI): domain Bacteria; kingdom Bacillati; phylum Actinomycetota; class Actinomycetes; order Kitasatosporales; family Streptomycetaceae; genus Streptomyces; species Streptomyces sp. NPDC086519. Next base: position 38,965 of record NZ_JBFBJL010000077.1, on the reverse strand, counting down.
CGGCCTGCTCATCGCGGGCGGCGTCGACACCACCACCTCCCTGACCGGCTCGACCCTCGTCCATCTGGCCCGCCATCCCGAGCAGCGTCAGCGTCTGATCGACTCCCCCGACCTGCTGGACGGCGCGACCGAGGAATTCCTGCGCGCGTTCGCCCCGTCGCAGTCGATGGCGCGCACGGTCACCCGGGACACCGAGGTCGGCGGCTGCCCGATGCGCGCGGGCGAGCGGGTGCTGATCCCGTGGGTCGCCGCGAACCACGACCCGGCCGTCTTCCCCGACCCCGAGCAGGTACGGCTGGACCGCGACGCCAGCCGGCACCTCAGCTTCGGCATCGGCTCGCACCGCTGCGCGGGTGCCCACCTCGCCCGCGCCATGTTCCGCGCGATGATGACGCAGGTCCTGACCCGGCTGCCCGACTACCGGGTGATCGAGGAAGGGCTCGTGCCCTACCCGACGCGCGGCAACCAGTCCGGCTGGGACGCGGTCCCGGCGGTCTTCACCCCCGGCCCCCGGGCGAGGGGGACGACGGGCCGGGTCCGCGCGCTGACCACGCCCACCCCGCTGCGGGTGACGTCGGTGCGCGCGGCGTCCGAGGGCGTCGTCGCCGTCGACCTCGCGCTGCCCGACGGGGCCGACCTCCCCGACTGGCGGCCCGGCGCGCACATCGAGCTGCGGCTGCCCTCGGGCCGGCTGCGCCAGTACTCACTGTGCGGCGACCCCGCCGACGCGGCGACCTGGCGCATCGGCGTCCTGCACGAGCCCGCGGGCCGGGGCGGTTCGGCCGAACTCCACGAACTGGCCCGCCCCGGGGCCACGTTCGCGGTGCGCGGACCACGCAACCACTTCCCGCTCGTGGACGCGCCGTCGTACCTCTTCGTCGCGGGCGGCATCGGGGTCACCCCGATCCTCGCGATGGTCCGCGAGGCCGCCGGACGCGGCACGCCGTTCTCCGTCGTATACGGCGGTCGTACGCGCGCGACGATGGCGTTCGCCGACGACCTCACCGCCGTGGCCGGCGATGCGCTCACCCTCCTCCCCCAGGACGAGTCCGGGCTGCCGGACCTCCCCCGCCTGCTGGGCGGCCTGGACGAGGACACGGCGGTCTACGCCTGCGGCCCCGCCCCGATGCTGGCGGCGATCGAGCGGGAGTGCGCCCGCATCGGCCCCGGCCTGAGCGACCGGCTGCACCTGGAGCGCTTCACGGCGGGCGACGACCTGGAGACGGCGTTCGACGCGGCGGAGAACCGCCCCTTCGAGGTCCGGCTCGCCCGGACGGGCCGCACGCTCACCGTCCCGGCCGACCGCCGCCTCATCGAGGTCGTGCGCGACGCCGTCAGCGGCCTGTCCTACGACTGCGAGAAGGGCTACTGCGGCGCCTGCGAGACCCGGGTCCTCGCCGGAACCCCCGAGCACCGGGACTCCGTACTCGGCGAAGAGGAACGCGAAGCCGGGCGCACGATGATGATCTGCGTCGGCCGCTGCCAGGGCGACAGACTCGTCCTCGACCTCTGAACCCCGCCTCCGACCTCCGGCCTCTGCCCTCCGAACCCCCGCCTCCGACCTCTGACTTCTGACCTCTGCCCCCCGCTTCCGACCTCCGGCCTCTGGCCTCTGAACCCCCGACCGCCCTCGGCGCGGTCCGGCAATGGGCACACCGCCCACCGCCGGACCGCGCCGAGTGCTGCCCGCGCGCACCCGGCCCGGCCCGCCGAACCGCCGGACTCCTTGCGAGACGCCATATCGCATTACGGAACACGGTTACGGTGCGGACCCGCACCCGAAACGCCTCCGCAACGGGACGTTCATAGCGTCGGCCCATCCCTTCCACGAAAGGCGGGCCATGACAGCGACCGACTCCCCCCTCCTCGACATCGCCGCGACCGGCTTCCCGATCCTCCAGCCCGGCCACGGCCCGATCCCGTCGACGGCCTACGTGCCGGCCACGCCCGGCAACACCCTGTGGGGCCGCCTCCCGTGCGAGGCGGACGCGCCGGTCGCCGCGGTCCGGCCGGGCTCCGTCCTCACCGTGGACACGCTCAGCCACGAGGGGGTCCTGGAGGACCAGGGCCGTGATCCGCGCGAGTTCTTCGCCCGCTACGGCGTCGCCGGCGCCCATGTCCTCGACGACGCGCAGCAGACAGCGGACTCCGGGACGGCCCACGACTTCGACGACGACGGCCCGCACCTCGTCACCGGCCCGATCGCGGTGACCGGCGCCCGCCCCGGCGACCTGCTCGCGGTGACCGTCCTCGGCCTGACGCCCCGGGTGCCGTACGGCTTGGTGTCGGCCCGCCACGGCTTCGGCGCGCTCCCCGGCGAGATGCCGTCGCTGCCCGGCCCGCAGATGACCTTCGCCACCGCGCACGCGGACGGAGCCGGCGCATGGGGCCGCATGGCGGTGGACTCCTCGGACCCCGCCCGCGGCGCGCTGCGCTTCCCGCTGCACCCGTTCCTCGGCGTGATGGGCGTGGCCGTACCCGGCGACGAGCGGCCCCACTCGGTGCCGCCGGGCCGCCACGGAGGCAACATCGACGTGGCCCTGCTCGGCGAGGGCGCGACCCTGTACCTCCCCGTCCAGGTGGACGACGCGCTGGTCTACTTCGGTGACCCGCACTTCGCCCAGGGCGACGGCGAGATCGCCCTCACCGCGTTCGAGGCGTCGCTGCGCGCCACGGTGCGGGTGGAGGTGATCCCCGGCGGCGCCGCCCTGCGCCCCGGCCACGGCCGCGTCACCCCGTTCGCCGAGACCGACGACCTGCTCATCCCGATCGGCCTGGACGAGGACCTGGACGAGGCGATGCGCGACTGCGTCCGCTGCGCCCTGGACCTCCTCGTCACCGACTACGGCATCGACCGCCACCTGGCCATGGCCTACCTCAGCGCCGCGGGCGACTTCGCGGTCTCCCAGGTCGTCGACAGCGTGAAAGGCATCCACGGCAAGATCCGCAAGTCCGACTTCGTCGAGGTCACCCGCCCGAGCTGAACGGCATCCTGCTGCCCTCTCGGGCACTCGGCCAGATCCCGCGGCGACACCTGCCGGCACACTCCACGGCAGCGTGCCCGCCGCAGTGCTCCGGGACATGGGACACGTCTTGCGGTCGGGACACAGGGACTGACGTGTTCCCGCAGCACATCCGCCGGTGCGGCCGCGGACGCGCGGTGGCGAAGGCGCCGGATTCCGGCAGCGGCACCGCACACCGAGGCCGGCACCGCTCGCCGCGGCCGGCACCGCACACCGCGGCCGGCCCCGCTCGCCGCGGCCGGCACCGTTCACCGCGACCGGCCGTCCGCGCCCGGGAGCGGGAGCGGGGCTCCGTCCCCGACGTCACGGCCGCCCTTCCGCCGCCGGAGCGGAACGGCCTCGGTCCTCAGCCCTGCGCGGTGGGGCGCACGATCAGTTCGTTGACGTCGACGTTCGCCGGCTGGTCGATGGCGAAGGCGATCGCGTCAGCGATGGCCGACGCGGGGATCGCCAGTTGCTCGGCCGCCGCGCGGGCGGCGCCCTGGGCCTGCGGCGAGCCGCCGCGGTCCGTCAGCTCGCTCTGCGTGAAACCGGGGCTGACGACGGTGACCCGGATGTCCCGGCTCTCCTGCCGCAGTCCCTCCGACACGGCCGCCACGGCGAACTTGGTGGCGCTGTAGACGGCGGCGGTCGGGTCCACGCGGTGTCCTGACACCGATGACACGTTGACGATGTGACCGCCCGCCTGCCGCCGCATCTCGGGCAGCACGGCGGCGATCCCGTAGAGCACACCGCGCAGGTTGACGTCGATCATCTGCTCCCACTCGGCGATGCGCAGGTCCTCGATCGGTGACAACGGCATCACCCCGGCGTTGTTGATCAGGACGTCGACACGGCCGTACTCCTCCACCCCGGCGGCGGCGAAGGCGTACACGGAGTCGAGGCTCGTGACGTCCAGCTCGCGGAAAGCGACCGCGGCGCCGGCCGCGCGCAGTTCCGCGGCGAGGGCGGCCAGGCGGCCGGTCCGGCGGGCGCCGAGAAGCAGGCGGTGCCCGAGTCCGGCCAGTCGGCGGGCGGTGGCCTCACCGATGCCGCTGCTGGCGCCGGTGATCAGGACGGTCTTCGATTCTGCCGACATGTTCCCACTCTCTCCTTCACCTATGTGCGGCGACGACCGCCGCGCCTTCGACTTCAATGCATCGGGCCGGATCCGGGAAGGACGCGGCTGCCTGGGTGTGTGGCACCCAGGCAGCCACGCCCTTCTTCGGCGCCGGGCTCGGGCGGAAGGTGAGGGTGTCGGTGCGAGGCACCGGCCGGAGCTCGAACGAGTTCCGCAGACCACCGCGGAAAGGCTGCTGCCATGAGCGACGAGCGCGGGATCCGAGTCCGGGTACTGCGACACCGCCCCGCGGCCGGTCGACACCGGGAGAAGATCGTCGGGCACCGCATCCCGCCGGACATGCCGTATGCCGTCCCGGGAGTCCGGCGTGACCGGAGCCCCGCGCGGACGCGTTCGGGAGGCCGCCCGTGAGCACGCTGTTGACGGTCCCGAACGGCCGGATCGCGGCAGGGGCGGACGCGGCTAGCATCGACGGCATGAGCGCACGCGACAACGAACTCGGCGAGTTCCTCCGCGCGAGCCGCTCACGCGTGGAGCCGGCCGACGCCGGGCTGGCCGGCGGTGTCTCCGGGCGACGCGTCCGCGGGCTGCGCCGCGAGGAGGTGGCGGTGCTCGCCGGGGTCAGCGCCGACTACTACGCCCGCCTCGAACAGGGGCGCGAACGCAATCCGTCCGCGCAGGTGCTCGGCGCCCTCGGGCACGCGCTGCGCCTGGCACCCGAGGCGCGCGAGCACCTGTTCCGGCTGGCGGGACTGAACCCCCGGCTGGGCCCGGACAGCGCCCGGGACCTCGTGCACCCCTCACTGCTGCGCCTGCTGGAGGCCTTCCCCCGGGCGGCGGCGTACGTGCTCGGCCCGGCCTTCGACGTGCTCGCGGCCAACGCGGTCGCCGACGCGCTGCTGGCACCGTTCGGCACCGAGCGGAACATGCCGCGCATCCTGTTCACCCACCCCCTGGCCAAGACCGTCTTCGCCGAATGGGAGCTGCTGCGGCGCAGCACCGTCTACGCGCTCCGCCTGAACGCGGGACGATTCCCGGACGACCCGAACATCACCGACCTCGTCGCCGAACTCGGCGAGAGCGCACCGGAGTTCAGGGTGCTGTGGGCCGACCGGGACGTCGCCGGCCTCACCCGGGCGTTCAAGGTGTTCGTCCACCCCGAAGCGGGCCGCATCGAGCTGACCTACCAGACCTTCGACGTGATCGACGCTCCCGGCCAGCAACTGCTCGTCGGCACCCCCGAGCCCGGCAGCCGCAGCGAGGAGGCCCTGACGTACCTGGCCTCGACGGCGGGGCGGGCCTGACCCGACCCGGGCCGCAGGGGGACGACACCCGCGAGGTCGCGGCCCGCACCCACCATCGAAAGGAACACCCCGGCATGCCCGAGATCCTGGAAGTGACCAGCCTCCGCCCCGCGCCCGGCCTCACACCGGAGGACTTCGTCGCGGCGAACGCGGACATCAACGACTACCTCAGGGGCCGGCCCGGCTTCCGGTGGCGCCGGATCGTCGTGCGCGACGACGGCACGATCCTCGACATCGTCGCCTACGACAGCATCGAGCACGCCCGCTCGGGCGCCGCCGGGATCACCGGCGAGATGGGCGGCTCGCCCGTGCACGAGGCGATCGACCACGGCACCGTCGACTGGCAGTTCACGACCGTGCTCCAGCACGTCGAGCCGTGACCGACAGGAAGAGACGCCCATGCCCTTCGCCGACGAACTCGTCAACGGCCACACCGCGCGGTTGCTGACCCAGGCCGTCCGCACGGTGCTGCCCGGTGTGGAACCCGCCGCGCTGCGGGCGGCCGCACCGCGGCTCGACACGCTCGCGCTGCGCGAACGGACCGACCTGCTGCGCGACGCCCTCCTCGCGGACGTACCGGGGGACTACGCCGAGCTGGCCCGCGTGGTGCGGGCCGCCCGGGACGGCGTACCGGAGTTCGGCGGGTGGCTCATCTGGCCGGTCACGAGTGCCGTCGCCACGAAGGCCGTGGCCGAGGGCACCGACGCCGCCTTCGACGACGCGATGGCGCTTCTGGCCGACCTCACCGGGCGGCTGACCTCGGAGTTCGCCCTGCGTGTCCTGTTGCGGCACGACCTGGACCGGGCGCTCGGGATCATCGCCGGATGGACGGCGTCGCCCGACGCCGATGTGCGCCGGCTCGCCTCGGAGGGCACCCGGCCCTACCTGCCCTGGTCGGTCCGGGTGCCGGAGCTCACCGCCCGTCCCGGCGCTACCGTGCCCGTCCTCGACGCCCTCCACCGCGACGGGAGCGAGTACGTCCGGCGATCCGTCGCCAACCACCTCAACGACCTCAGCCGTGACCACGCCGGGCTCGCCGTGGCCACCGCCCGGCGCTGGCTGGACGACCCCGCCCCGACGACGGGACGGGTGGTGCGCCACGGACTGCGCACGCTCGTCAGACGCGGCCACCCCGGCGCGCTCGAACTGCTCGGCTTCACCCCGGCGACCCTCGAGATCGACGGGCCGGTACTCGACCGCACCCGCGTGCCGATCGGCGGCAGCGTCCGCTTCACCGCGACCATCCGCAACACCGGCGCCGAGGACGCCCGGCTGGCGATCGACTACGTGGTCCACCACCACCGGGCCAACGGCTCGCAGAGCACCAGGACGTTCAAGCTCACGACCCGCACCCTCGCCCCGGACGAGACGATCGCGGTGACCCGGGAACACTCCTTCCGGCCCCTCACCACCCGCCGCTACCACCCGGGCCCGCACGCCATCGCCCTACAGATCAACGGCGTGACGTCGGACCGCGCGGAGTTCCAACTCGACTCCCCGTGAGGAAACTTCCCGGCCCGCACGGCTGCGAGGGGGCGGGCGCGCCTGCGCATCAACACCATCTCGCCGGGCGCGGTGCGTACCGCGCGGTGGGAGAACCCGGATGGCCACGGCGCGGAGCCGGCCCGCTCCATGGGGGTCACCCAGGAGGAGCTGCCGGCTCAGATCCCGGCCGCGACGGGCATGACCACCGGCCGCCTGCTGGAGCCGTCCGAGGTCGCCACGGCCGTCGCCCACCTCGCCTCACCGCTGGCGGCCGCCATGTCCGGCGCAGACCTGCTAACTTCGCGGTCGTGTCCGATACTCCGCGCCTTCCCGGGCTGACGTTGGCCGAGGCTGATCGTCTGGTGCACGCCGCGTTGGCGGTCGGTGCAGAGCGCGGATTCCCTCCGCTGGCGGTGGCCGTTGTCGACGTCACCGGAGAGCCGATCGTCCTGCGGCGGGCCGATGGCGGTATGCCCATGACCAGCCGAATCGCTGTGGCCAAGGCACGCACTGCGCTGCTCGCTCTTCAGCCCTCGGGCCAGATCAGCCTCCCCGGAGGAATCGTCGACAGCATCCAGCACCTCTACGGGGGCGACTTCGTCCCGTGGGCCGGCGGTGTTCTGGTCACCGACGGCGAGCTGGTCCTCGGTGCCGCAGGCGCGTCCGGTGCCCATGCCGTCGAAGACGAAGAGGCCGTGCAGACGGCGGTGCGGCGGTGGCAGGAGAACCGTTCCGTTGGTTAGACGGAAGTGCTGCTGCGGGGAAGGCCGTCCACCCCCGGACCCTGAAGCGGCAACTCCCCGCGGAGAAAGAGTCGTTCGCCTCGGTCCTCGACGGCGCGCGCCGTGCTCCGTGCGCGGGCGCACGTCTGTCTGACAGTGCTCACCCGGCGCGCCCGGCGGTGGTGGGGCCGGACGCCGACCGCTCTACGGCGTGAGGCGCGCGCGAGGGGATGAGTCGGCCCGGTCCGGCGGGAACCGTCCTCAGGGGGTCGGGCGCGTGGGGGCGAGCACGGCGATGTCATCCTCGTGCAGGCTGCCGGCGACCACCGTGCCGTCGTACTCGGCGACGCTGGTCACGAAGCCGTACGAGCCGTCGTCCGTGCGCAGGTCGTGGACGACGCGGCCGTCGAGGTCGAAGGCCATCACCCACGCCAGCGGGGTCGGCTTGGGGCGCACCGCCTCGGGCAGATTCCACAGCAGGGTCCGCCAGAAGCCCGGCCGGGGCAGCAGCCTGTCCAGCAGCGTGTTGCGAGGGGCGGCGAGCGACACCCACACGAGCCCGTCGCTGCCGAGGCTCATGTTGTCGGGCAGGCCGGCGAGGTTCTCCACGAACGGCTCGGCCCTCCCGGCCGTCGGGCCGGTGAGCCAGTAGCGGCTCACCCGGTATCCGGCGGTCTCGGCGACGAGCAGATGCGAGGCGTCCGGGGCGAGGACCAGGCCGTTGGCGAACTTGAGGTCGTCGAGCAGCACGGTGACGGTTCCGTCGGTGTCGTGGCGAATGAGCATGCCGGTGCAGGAGTGCTCGATGATGTCGCCGAGGTAGTGGTCGAGGTCCCAGCGGCGGGTGGACACGGTGAACCAGACGGTCCCGTCGGGGCCCTGGACCACGTTGCTGGCGAAGGTGAGCGGTCTGCCCTCGACGGAGTCGACGAGTGGGTGGACCGCCCCGTCGGCGGCGATGCGCAGCAGTCCCCGGTCGTGGTCGCAGACCAGGACGCTGTCGTCGGCGCAGGGTTCGAGCCCCAGCGGGCGGCCCCCCGTGTCGGCCAGCACGGTGCGGGCGCCGGTGGTCGGGTCGAGGCGGACCACGGTGCCGTCGCCGAGACCGGTGAGCAGGGCACCGTGCCGGTCGAAGAGCACGTCCTCGGGACCGTGGCCACCGGTGGCGAGGCGGCGGGCCACGGTGAAGCGGCCGGTGGCGGGCGTGCGGCCCTGGTCGGCCGGGGCAGCGGGCGGGGTCCAGCGGCGGGGTGAGATCAGGCGGCGGGTCGAGGTCATGGCAGGCTCCCTACCTGGGCGTCGGCGATGTCGGGGGCATCCGTGTGGCGGCGGAGACGATGCGGCGGCACCGCGGTTCGAGCAGGACGACGGCGACGCCGAAGCGGCGGAACTGTTCCTCTTTCACGCGGCTATTGCTCCAGGACCTGGGAACCGCTGTTGATGAGCGTCACCAGGTAGAAGGTGACGTCCTCGATCGGTTCGCGCTGGTCCTTCGCGAGCCACGCGCCGAGCACGCCGGTGATCGCGTGGGTGGCGTACGCCGACAGGTATTCGGGCGGGCAGTAGGCGGCATCGGTCTTCGCGCCGATCCGGCCCAGGTCCTCGGCGAACAGGACGGCCAGCTCGGCCCGGAAGCGGTCGCGGAAGGCCGTGCCCGCGTTCCCCTCCCACAGCAGGCGGAACAGATCCACGTCGTGTGCCGCGACCAGGAGCACGGCCCGGGCGCGGCAGGCCAGTACGTCGTAGGTCCCGGGCTTCGTGCGGGGGTCGAGTCTGACATCGAGGAAGGCACCTCGGAGCTCGGCGATCAGCTCCGCGCGCAGGGAGTCGACGAAGGCCGGGACGCTGTCGTGATGGCGGTAGAAGGTCGCCCGGCCGATCCCCGCCCGTCCGGCCAGCTCCGAGGCGGTGACAGCGGCCGGCCCGCGCTCGGCCGCAAGGGCGACGAGTGCCCGGCGCAGTGCATGTTCGGTACGCCGTGCGCGGGGATCGCGGCCGGCCCCGCGGCCCTCCTCTGGGGTGTCCACACCGGCGAGCGTAATGGGTGGGCGCGGACCGCTGGCCGGGCGCACGGCGCCGCGGAGCGACGCCGCCCGTCGCCGCGGCAGGGCGGGCCGCACCCGAGTTCCGGGACATCCGGCAGCTCCGTGTCTCGCACTGCGGCTCTGGTCGCTTCAGCCTGCCTTCGGTCTGCCGGAGGGTGAGCGGCGACAGAACTCGTCCTCGATGGTGAGGTGCACAACGTGACAATCGCACGGGTACTGGTGGTGGGCGGCGGCCTCGCCGGAATGGCGACCGCGATCGGAATGCGGCACGGGTCCTCCGGGGCGGTGTCGGTCGACGTGGCGGAGGTGTCGTACGAGCCGAACGGCACCGCGATGGGAATGTTCCACCGCGCCGCCGACGCACTGCGGGAACTCGGCGTGTACGAGGAACTCGCGGAGATCAACGCCGAGGCCTACGCCTCGTACATGCGGCTCTACGGACCCGATGGCGGTGCGCTGCCCGGCAGCTTCGCGGGCCCCGCCGCTGCCGACGGCCCGGACACCGTCATCGGCCTGGTCGTCTACCGGCCGGATCTGGCACGCGTGCTGGGAAACGCGGCCGAGAAGGCGGGTGCCCGGCTGCTCCCGGTCGGCCTCACCGTCGCCGGCCTGGCCAACACGCCGTCCGGGGTGGACGTCGCCTTCACCGACGGCAGCCGGCAGCGCTACGACCTGGTCGTCGGAGCCGACGGCATCCGCTCCTTCGTACGGCGGCAGGTGTTCGGCGACCGCTATCAGCCGCGGTTCGCCGGCGAGCTCAGCGTGCGCTGGGTCATGGAGAGCGAGGGGATCGACCTCGCGCCGGGCATTCACATCGCCCCCAGCGGAACCTTCCTCCACACCCGGCCCAAGACCGGGATGGGCTACATCAACTGCACGTTCCCGGCCCCGGAGAAGAAGACCCTCGACCGCGACCGGGCCAGGGCGCACCTGGAGGGGGTCTTCGCGGGCTTCGCCCATCCGGCCGTCGCGGGGCTGCGGGGGCGTCTGGGGCCGGACTCGGACGTGGTCTGCAAGGCCTTCGAGAGCGTGTGGATCGACGAACCCTGGTACCGCGACCGGGTCGTCGTCATCGGCGACGCCGCCCACGCCACCAGCGCCCATCTGGGCTCGGGCGGCGCCATGGCTCTGGAGGACGGCGTGGTGCTGGCCGCCGAGCTGACCGGCACCGGTCCGGTCGAGGAGCGGCTGGACCGCTTCTACCGGCGCCGTCGCGACCGGGCGGAGCTCGTGGTGAGGACGTCGCTGAGGCTGCTGGAGCTGGAGTCGGCCGGCCAGTGGGCCGGCCCCGAGGGCGCCCGGCTGACGAACGAGGCCCTGGGGCGCCTGATCCAGCCGTACTGATGCCGGCCGCACTGATGCCGGCCGTACTGATGCCGGGCGTACTGATGCCGGGCGTACGCACCGCACGTCGCTGACACGAACATCCCCGTGAACGTCCGGCGAGGACGTCCACGAAGGCACCCGCGTACAAGGAGGGATCGATGGCCGAACGCGTGCTCACCGCGCAACAGACAGGCCACCTGCGGCACTTCGACAACCTGTCCCGCCAGCTGCCCAACGACTGGTCGCTGATGCAGGCCCGGACGCACGGCCAGGACGGCTTCAACGCCTATCGCTACCAGCTCGCGTACATGACCTACGCGCTGGCGCTGACCCATGTCCACCGCCTGCCGGCCGCGCCCGGCCTGTTCCAGCCCGCGATACGACGGCTGATCGACAAGCTTCTGCTGCCCGAGGCCTGGATGTACTGGCGTGACACGGGCCGGGGCGGCGGGCTGCTGAACCCGCGTATGACGGACCCGACCGACCAGGACTGGGATCCGGTGGCGCGCGACAACATCATGTACAGCGCCTACGTCCAGTCGATGGCGCTGCTGCACGACTATCTCTTCGACACCGACCGGTACGCCGAGCCCGGCTCGTTGACCTTCCGGTTCTGGACGATGCACTGGGGCGGCGACGAGAAGCGCTTCGCCTACGACCGGGACTCGCTCAACGACCATATCTACTGGCAGTTGGTGCAGAACGGCTATCTCGGCGTGGCGTGCGAGCCCAACTGCGTGTTCCAGATCTGCATCCAGCCCGCCATCCTCGGATTCCGGCTGCACGACCTGATCACCGGCGGCAGACGCGCCGCGGAGACGGTCGCCGGGTACGAGCGGGCATGGGCCGACTTCGGCCGGCTCGGCGAGAACGGCCACTACAACGTCATGGTCCTTCAGGACTCCAAGATCCTCATAGGGAACGAAGGGGCCTCGGCGCAGATGGACGCGTGGTGCGGCTGCCTGATGAACATGTGGAACCGGGACTTCGTGCACGAGCACTACCCGCGGCAGATCGCGGACTACCTCGTCCACGGCCCGGACGGCACCCTCTCGGTGCCGCCGGCGTCGCCCGCGGACATGAACGGCCAACAGGTGGCCCGTGACAGCGACGGCAACTTCGGCTGGCTGGCCGCCTGGGCGTCCGAGATGGGCGACGCACACACTCGGGACGGCCTGCTCGCCCACGCCGACCGGTTCATGAACCCGACCTGGCGCGACGGCGGCCTGTACTACCCCCGCAACGACACCACCACCGACCCCGACGGGAACCTCGTCGCGATGGGGCCCATGACCGGGAACGTGCTGCTGGGGTACGCGCGGCTCAACGTGCCCGACGGGCTGTGGAGCCTGTACAACCACCCGTTGCGGCGATCGCGCCTCGAGGAGCCGGCGCTGACCGCCGTCGACCGTGACGTGGACGTCAGCCGGGCCGAGGTCGTCGACGGCGTGCTGCACACGCGGGTGCGCCGCACCCGGCACGTGCCCGGCGACGGCACCGTCACGATCAGCAGGATCGCCGGCCGCGGCCGATGGACCGTCGCCGTCGACGGGCAGGCCGCCGCCGTGGTCGACGGCACCACGGTGCGGCCGCGCCCCGGACCGTTCGCCGATGCCGTACAGGTCCACCGCGACCAGGTGGTACTGCACTGCCCCGGCACTCCGCGCACCTTCACGTTCAGGCAGGACCGATGACCGCACCAGGAACAGGGCTGGACAGGCCCTCCTTCTCACTCGTCGACCACGACGGGACCCCGGTGACCGAACAGACGTACCGGGGCCACTGGACACTGGTCTTCTTCGGGTTCACGCACTGCAAGGTCGTGTGCCCGCGGGCGCTGGGGAAGCTGTCCGCCGTACTCGACGAACTCGGAGAGACGGCCGGCGAACTGCGCCCCCTCTACATCACGGTCGACCCCGACCGGGACACTCCGCAGGCACTTCGGGACTTCCTGCGCGCCTTTCCCCGGTTCACGGGACTCACCGGCTCGGCCGACGCCGTCGAGCGGGTCAAAGGGGAGTTCCGGGTGTTCGCCCGGCGCAGGGACGATCCCGACGACCCGGACGGATACTCCGTGCCGCACACCGCGATCACGTACCTGATCTCACCGGAGGGCAAGTACGCCCACCACTTCCCCGACGCCCTCACGGCGGCCGAGATCACCGCCGGGATACGGGCGTTCGTCGTCGGAGGGAGGGGGGAGTCCTTCCGGAAACCCCGCTGAATCCGGCGGTCCCCGACCAACCACCGTTCCGAGAAGGGTGTGATCAGCTCGCGAACGGCGAGGTGGCGGCCAGGGCGGGACTTCGACCAGGTCGGGCGGGCGTTCTTCCCGTGCGCCAGGACGCGGCATCCGGCGCCCCGCCGACGCGTCATACCTGAGGCGTACCGGTGATCGGCGCCCGACTGGTACCGCGGTACCACCCGGGCGGCGAAGTGTCTCCCGTGGTCCCAGGGTTCGGGCCGGCCGCGCTCCTAACGTCGACTGCGGAGGTCGCGGCGCTCGCCCGGCCGGTCCGAGGCGAAAGGCCCATCCCCATGATCGAAGCGCGTGAGCTGACCAAACGGTACGGCGACAAGACCGTCGTCGACGAGTTGAGCTTCACCGTCAAGCCCGGTGAGGTCACCGGCTTCCTCGGCCCCAACGGCGCCGGCAAGTCCACCACCATGCGCATGGTCGTCGGCCTGGACACCCCCACCAGGGGCTCGGTCACCGTGAACGGCACGTCGTACGCCAGGCACAGGGCACCGCTGCACGAGATCGGCACCCTGCTGGAGGCCAAGTCCGTCCACCCCGGCCGCAGCGCGTTCAACCACCTGATGGCGCTCGCGTACACGCACGGCATTCCGCGCCGCCGGGTCGAGGAGGTCATCGAACTGGCCGGTCTGACCAGCGTGGCCGGCAAGCGGGTCGGGGCCTTCTCACTCGGCATGGGCCAGCGGCTCGGCATCGCGGCGGCCCTGCTCGGCGACCCCGCGATCGTCATGCTCGACGAGCCGGTCAACGGCCTCGACCCCGAGGGCGTGCTGTGGGTGCGCAACCTGCTGCGCTCACTGGCCGACGAGGGCCGGGCGGTGATGCTCTCCTCGCACCTGATGAGCGAGACGGCGATGATCGCCGACCACCTGGTGATCATCGGCAGGGGCCGGCTCCTCGCGGACACCACCGTCGACGACTTCACCCGGCAGGCGGGCGGCGGCGGTGTGAAGGTCGCCACCGCCGAGGCCGGCAGGCTGCGTTCGCTGCTGGCGGGCCCGGACGTCACGATCTCCTCCTCGTCCGCCGAGGAACTCCTGGTCTCCGGACGCGACGCCCGCCAGATCGGGCGGATCGCGGCCGAGCACGGGGTGACGTTGTACGAACTCACCCCGCAGGCCGTCTCGTTGGAGACCGCGTTCATGGACCTGACCAGGGACGTCGTCGAGTACCAGAGCCATCCCGTCGAGACCGAGCGAAAGGCCGCCCGATGACCGTCACCGAACTCTCCCCGGCCCCGGCCTACCAGGTCACCGGTCCGCGGGTGCTGCGCTCGGAGTGGGCCAAGTTCTGGTCGCTGCGCTCCAGTTGGATCACCCTCGGCGTCGCCGTGGTCCTGCTGATCGCCCTCGGCGCGATCGCCTCGGCCACCTACAGCCCGGACGCCACCGCCCAGGGCGGGCCGCCGGGACCCGGCTCCGGCGACCAGGACGCGGTCAGCCTCGCCCTGCTCGGGGTGACCTTCGCGTCGCTGGCCGTCGGCGTGCTCGGTGTCCTGCTGTCGGCCGGCGAGTACACCACCGGCATGATCCGCTCCACCCTCACCGCCGTGCCCCGCCGCCTGCCCGTCCTGTGGTCCAAGGCCGCCGTGATCGGCCCCATCACCCTGGTCCTGACCACGCTCGGCGCCCTGGCCGCGTTCCAGCTGGGCACCCTGGGCCTGCACGGCGAGAAGATCGCCCTGTCCCTGGGCGACGACGGTGTGCTGCGCAGCCTGGCCGGTGCCGGCCTCTACCTGGCCCTGGTCGCCGTCGCGGGCGTGGCCCTGGGCGTGCTGCTGCGCTCCAGCGCCGGGGCGATCGCGGTCCTGGTCGGCGTCCTGCTCATCCTCCCGGGCCTGGCCTCCCTGCTGCCCGACTCCCTCTACGACAACATCAACCCCTACTTCCCCAGCAACGCGGGCTCGGCGATGTACGCCCTGCACCAGTCCTCCGACGCCCTCTCCCCCGGGGCGGGCCTCGCCGTCTTCGCCGGGTGGGTGGCCCTCACCCTCGCCGCGGCCGGCTGGCGACTCCTCAAGAGCGACACCTGAGCGGCGGGGCGAGACAATTGGGGATCATGAGACAGGCCCCCACCGCCGCCGCCCGGGGGACGGTCACCGCGCCGTCCCCCGGGCTCGCCGACGCCTGGGCGCACCCGCTGCTGGGCCGTATGCTGCGCGGCCGCAGCGCCCGGCGCCGACTGGACCAGCGGTATCCGTGGCTGCTCGACACCGCGGTCGTCCTCGTCGTCGCCCTGTCCGGCCTTCCCGACCTGCTCTCCCACACCCGCCACGGCCCCTTCGGGGACACGACGGCCCCGGGCCGGCTGCCGACCCCGCTGCTGGTAGCCTTCGCCGTCGCACTCGCCGTCCCGCTGTGGTGGCGCCGCAGGACCCCGGCCGTCACGTACCTCGTGATCGCCGCGGTGCTGCTGGCCCAGTGGTCGCTGGGGGTGTGGCAGCAGACCGGCATGGCCGCGCTCATCGCCCTCTACAGCCTGGCCCTGCACGGATCCCTGCGCGCGCTCGGCTGGGCCGCCGCTCTCACGGCGGCCGAACTGACCCTGGCGGTCGAGCTCCTGGCCCCCGTCGAGCACCCGCTCCTCGCCCTGTTCTTCCTGCTGGGCACGGCGACCGCGGCCGTCGCCACCGGCCTGACGCTGCGGATCCGCCGCCTCTACCTGGCGGCGCTGGAGGACCGGGCCGCACGCCTGGAGATCGAGCAGGACCAGCGTGTGAGGCTCACCACCGCCGCCGAACGCGCCCGCATCGCCCGCGAGATGCACGACATCGTCGGCCACAACCTCTCCGTCATGGTCAGCGTCGCCGACGGCGCCGCCGCCCTCGCCGCCCACCGCGGCGAGACATCCGCCGAGCCCCTGCGCATCCTCGCCGACACCGGCCGCCAGGCGATGAGCGAACTCCGGCGCGTCCTGGGCGTGCTGCGCGAGGAGCGGAGACATGAAGAAGACGAACAGCCGCTCGCCCCGCAGCCCGGCATCCGCGACCTGGACCCGCTGCTGGCGCGCGTGCGCGCGGCGGGGCTGCCCGTGACCTACCGGACCACGGGCGACCTCGACGCCCTCGGCAGCGGTGTTCAGCTCACCGTGTACCGCATCGTCCAGGAAGCCCTCACCAACACCCTCAAACACGCCGACCCGGGCGCCACGGCCGACGTCGCCGTCACCATGGACGCCGGAACCGTGCACATCATGGTCACCGACACCGGCGTACCCGCCGCCGAGGCGCGGTCCGGCGGTGCCGGGCACGGTCTCGTCGGCATCCGCCAGCGGGCCGCCATGTACGGCGGCACCGTCACCCTCGGCCCGCCGGCCGGCGGCCACGGCTGGCTCGTCGACGTCGTGCTCGACGTACCCCCGGGAGATCATCAGCCATGACCACCGTCCTCATCGCCGACGACCAGCCCCTGCAACGCATGGGCGTGCGCATGCTCCTGGAGGGCACCCCCGGCCTGACCCCGGTCGGCGAGGCCGAGCACGGCGCCCAGGCCGTCCGCATGACCGCCGAACTCCGCCCCGACGTCGTCCTCATGGACATCCGCATGCCCGGCATGGACGGCATCGAGGCCACCCGCCGGATCGTCGCCGCCGGTGGCCGCACCCGGGTCCTCATCGTCACCACCTTCGACCTCGACGAGTACGCCTACGACGGCCTGCGCGCCGGCGCCGGCGGCTTCCTCCTCAAGGACGCCCGGCCCGAGGAACTCGTCGCCGGCATCCACGCGGTCGCCACCGGAGACGCCGTCGTCTCCCCCCGCCTCACCCGCCGTCTGCTGGACGCCTACACCCACCGGGTGCTGGCCCCCGGGCACACCGCACCCGCCGAGGACCCCCGCCTGCAGACCCTCACCGACCGCGAACGCGAAGTCCTCGTCGCCATCGGCCACGGCTGGACCAACACCGAGATCGCCGAACGCCTCGTCCTGACCGAATCCACCGTCAAGAAACACGTGGGCCGCGTCCTCGCCAAACTCGGCGCCCGCGACCGCATCCAGGCCGTCATCACGGCCTACGACACCGGGCTGGTCAGGGCCAAACCGTAGCCCGCCGAGAACCCGCCTCACGCAGGCGGCTTCGGGCCCGGCTGCTCACCGCCCGTCGACACGACCGGCGGACCTTCCCTCACACCGTGGCCAGAGACAGCAGCCCTCCACGTCTCCAGGCAATGCCGCAGGTGGCGGCAGACGAGTCGGGCTGTACGCCGGGGAGAGTCGTCGCAGCGCTATGACCTGTGCAAACGTGCAGGGAGGACGCTTGTGTGGCGGGTGCCGGTGCAGGTGCGGGCGCCCGTGGCCTCGTGGCCGGGGTGCCGGGCGGGCCAGGTGGCGTGCGTTTGGCCGCCGCACACCCCGGCGACATCGAAGCCGCCCTTGCGGAGTACGAGCAGGTTCTCTTTTCCCGCAGTGCCCGGTTCGCCGCCGAATCCGACAGGAACCACCGGATCATCTTCGGCGACAACGCCCCCGCCGGCTTGCTCAACCTGCTCACCGGCCTGGAGCCGGCCGAGTGAGCTGGGCCCACCCGTGGTGATCTGGAGCGGGCCCCACAGCGGCGGGCCGTGCGGCATCGAGGTGGTCGCCTGGACATGTGCGCGAAGCGACCGGAGGGCGCCTACTACGACAACGTTCCGCCCGTGGCCAGCGCGGTTCGCGCCAGCCCGCGCAGCCAGGCGTGGGCGTGGTCGGTGTCGTAGCGCTGATGCCATGACAGGTACACCGGCGCTGATGGCAGTTCGAGCGGGAGGGGGAGCACGGCCAGGCCGAGGTCGGCGACCGCTGAGCGCGTGGTGGCTTCGGGGACGCAGATCAGGAGATCGGAGCCGCGCGCGAACTCCAGCGCGGCCGCTTCGGTGGGCGCGGTCGCCACCACGCGGCGGGTGAGGCCGAGCCGCGCGAGG
Organism: Streptomyces sp. NPDC086519; assembly: GCF_040686075.1. Taxonomy (NCBI): domain Bacteria; kingdom Bacillati; phylum Actinomycetota; class Actinomycetes; order Kitasatosporales; family Streptomycetaceae; genus Streptomyces; species Streptomyces sp. NPDC086519. Next base: position 20,846 of record NZ_JBFBJL010000077.1, on the reverse strand, counting down.
GCGTCGTCGAGGGCATTGCCGAGGTTTCCACGTCGCGAGACGGTGACGTGCTCGGCGGCGGCGTACCGCTGTGCGGTGACGGTCCCGACACGGGTGAGAGGGTGCCCCTGCCTCACGACGATGACCAGGCGGGTCTCGCCCACCTTCTCGGCGCGGATGTCCGGTGCGCTCGGGCGGTTGGCGTTCGCCTCCAGGTCCACCTCGCCGCGCTGCAACTCGGGGGTGTCGATGCTCGATTCCGCGACGAAGCGCAGTCGCACGCCCGGCGCTTGTTCACGTGCGGCCGAGAGCAGTGCGGGGCCGCTCAAGGCGACCAGGGAATCGTGCCAGCGGAGTGTGAAGGTGCGCTCCAGAGTTGTCAGATCGAGTTCACGGCTCGGTGCCAGCACCCCTTGGACCTGGTGGAGCAGCTTGTGCACCTGTTCCCGGACGGCGATCGCGTACGGCGTCGGGGTCATCGTGCGGCCGGTGCGCACCAGGATCTGATCCCCGGTCGTGCGCCGGATCCGGCCCAGGCTGCGACTCATCGCGGGGGCGGTGACGTGCAGGCGTGCGGCCGCCCCGGACACACTTCCCTCCTCCAGCAGCGCGTCGAGCGCGGCCAGCAGATTCAAATCCAATTGCATGTGAGTAATCCTAGCCGTGCTTTACATGCATTTGAAGTTACTCATGGGGCTGTATACCTTCGAAACCAGAGCGCCGAACAGAGCGCACAGTTCGGCCCGACGGCCTCATCACCTGCTGTTCACAAGGGAATTCACCATGCCCGAAACGCTCCAGACCACAGACGTCGCCGCCTCCGATGCCGACCTGCTCGACCAGACCGCGATCGCCGTGCGCGCGGCCGGCTCCACGCTGCGCGAGCGCTTCGGCGAGGTCGTCCGCTACCAGAGCCGCGACGAACTGATGCGCGCGCTCGCCGCCAACGACGACACCGCCCTCGACATCCTGCGCCCCCGCCTCACGCGCCTGCGCCCGGACGCCGGGTGGGTGGAGGACGAGCTGGACGGCGGGGCCCTGCCACCCGGCGAGTGGTGGGTCGTGGACCCGGCCGAAGGCAACGTCAACCACCTGCACGCCCTGCCGGAATGGGCGGTGACCGCCACCCTCGTGCGTGAGAACCAGCCGGTGCTCACCGCGGTCCACCTGCCGTTGACCGGCGAGACCTACACCGCACTCACCGGCGCGGGCGCCCACCTCGACGGCCGACCGCTGCACATCTCCCAGACTGCGGACCTCGGCCTGAGCATCGTGGCCACCAGCCAGGCCCGGCCCGACGAGGACGAGAAGGTCGTGCGACGCGTCGGCTCCTCGATCACCGCGATGCTCCTCGACGCGCTCGTCGTCCGCACCGCCGTGCCCGCAACCCTGCACCTGACCAACGTGGCCGCCGGCCGCATCGACGCCTTCTGGCAGTTCGCCGGCGCCCGCGCGGACCTGCTCCCCGGGGCGCTGCTCGTCACCGAGGCCGGCGGACAGATCTCCGACGCCCAGGGCCGCCCCTGGAGCCCGCAGAGCGAGAGCTTCCTGGCCGCCGCGCCCGGCGTCCACGCCCACGCCGTCGCCACGCTCTCACGCTGACCCGAGCACCACAGCCCGCACCCACGACAAGGACCAGATCATCATGACCACGATCGCAGTTCTCGGAAACGGCCGCGTCGGCGGCAACCTGGCCACAGCCCTCACCCGGGCCGGGCATGAGGTCACCGTGGCAGACCGCGCGCCGGGCACCGCCGCCGACGCCGCCCGGACAGCCCAGATCGTCGTCAACGCCACCCCGGGAGCAGGCTCGCTGGAGCGGCTAGCCGCCCTGCGCGAGGAACTGCACGGCAAGATCCTCGTCGACGTCTCCAACGCCACCACCGACGGACCGGACGGACTGCCCGCCGACCTGGTCTACCCCGGCTCAAGCCTCGCCGAGCAACTCCAGGAAGCGCTCCCCGAAACCCGCGTCGTCAAGACACTCAACACCATGCTCTTCCCGGTGATGACCGCGCCGGCCACGCTCACCCAGACACCAACCGTGTTCCTCTCCGGCGACGACCCGCAAGCCAAGCAGACCGTCCGTGAACTGCTCATCAACCTCGGCTGGCAACCGGAGTGGATCACCGACCTCGGCGGGATCCAGACCGCCCGCGCCACAGAGGCCGCCATGCTGTTCGTGCCACACGTGATCCGGTCCAGCGGATTCGCGCCCTTCGCGATCTCGATCGCCCGCTGATCCGCACACCGTGCACCGCCCCCGGCGGGCCCACATCCGCAACAGTTACGACAGCGCAGCCAGCGCCGGCGATTCAGGGCCGCACAGCGCCCCGTGGCCACACTTACCTGGGGCCGTCTGCCGATGTCACCACCACGAAGGCAGCCGTCCACGACACCAAGGTCCTTCCCGGCGTCCTCGCCGATTTCCACCATCGAGACCTCCTGTCGAAGGGGTACTTCGTCGACGGCGGCCGTCTCTCCGTCGCACTCGAGAAGCCGGGACACCGCGGAATGAGGTACAGGGCGCGCAAGTCGGCGGTCGTCATCCGGCGGCTGGCCGGGCGGGGCGGCAGTTCCTGTCCCCCGGCCGTGGTACGGGCGCGGTCCCCATGGAGGGGGATGCGTGACGTCGACGCTCCGCTGTTGACTCAACCTGTCGGTGCCGACCGGGCCGGTCCCGGCCCACGAAGGGCATCGACCTGCCGAACTGAAAAGGGGATTTCACCGGATGCGACGACACATCGCCTTCATCGGCCGGGACGGTACCGGTCACGTCAACCCGACCCTGCCGATGGTGGCCGAGCTGGTCCGAAGGGGGCACCGCGTCACCTACGCCGTCAGCGAGTCGTTCGCCGACGCGGTGCGAGGGGCCGGGGCCCGCCCTCTCCTGCTGCCTGACGCACAGTTCCGGCACGGGGGCCGGTCGGGTGAGCAGGCCCTGCGCCGGTCGGAGACGGATGTGGTGGCGATGATCGCCGACCTCCTCCTCGCATACACCGAGCGTGAACTGCCGGTCCTCCGCGAGGGGTTCGCTGCGGACCGGCCCGATGTGATCTGTTACGACGCCAACTCCTTGGCCGGAGCGGTACTCGCCCGCCTGCTCGGCGTGCCCGCCGTGCAGATACGGCCCTCATTCGCGGCGAACGGCCACTACACGCCCCTCCAGGAGTTCGTCCCCGACCCGGAGCGGCTCACCGCGTCGGTCCAGGCCGCAGACGCCCGGGTGCGCGAGTACACCTCGGCCTTCGGGGTCACGGACACCCTGGGCACCATCCTCACCCGCGTGCCCGGCGATCTCGCGCTGGTGTGCGTGCCCCGGCCGTTCCAGTACGCCGGCGACACCTTCGACGACCGCTACGTCTTCATCGGACCGTCCGCCCACCACCGTACGGACTCGGGGAGCTGGACTCCGCCCCCGGCGGGCACTCCCTTGCTGTTCATCTCACTCGGGACGCTGATGAACGAGAACCCGGAGTTCTTCCGCCTCTGCATCGACGCGTTCGGCGGCACCGACCGTCATGTCGCCATGGCGGTCGGGGACCGCGTCGAGCTGCCCGAACTCGGCGCCCTGCCGGACAACTTCGAGATCCGTCCGTTTTTCCCTCAGCTCGACGTCCTCGAGCACGCCACCGGGTTCGTGACCCACGGTGGCATGAACTCCGCCATGGAGGCCGTACTCCGCCAGGTGCCGACGGTCGCCGTGCCCCAGATGCCGGAACAGCGGGGCACCGCGCGCCGACTGGAGGAGCTGGGCCTGGGAGTCACCCTGGCGGACCAGACCGCCCCGGCCCTTCGTCACGCCGTGCTCGAAGCGGAGCGGGACGAGGGGATCAGGAAGAACCTGGCCGGCATGGCCGAAGCACTCCAAGCCGCCGGCGGCGCCCGTGCCGCGGCCGACGCAGTCGAGAAGCTGCTGCTCGGATAGCGGGTGACGCGTTTCGACCGATGCCGAAAGGCCCGCGGCGGACCGCGCTGTTGACGGCGGTGGTGCGTCAGTTGGAGGCGCAGGCGGTCGATGACGCGCTGGATCTGGTCGCCGAGCACGAGGCGGACCTGGACGGGGCTGCGCTGTAGGCGGCGGTCGAGGAGGCCGCGCCGCGCACGGCAGTGGCTGGGGCGGTCGCGACCGTCGGGGCCCTGGTGCCCGCGGAGATGGTCGCGACCGACAACGCCTCGTACTCCGACATGGCCTTCGGCCTGTACAAGATGCTGGGCTTCCGCTTCGCGCCGCGCTTCCGCGATCTCCAGGACCAGAGGTTCTGGCGGGCCGACCTGCCCGGCGGGAAGGTCCGCGGCTACCGCGGTCCTGTGGACCACCCGCTACCTGGATGCCGCCGTCGCCCAGCGCCGCGTCGAGGGCCGCGACATCAAGAACGAGGACGTGGGCCGTCTCTCCCCACTCAAAAACCGGCACATCAACTTCCTGGGCCGCTGCCTGTTCAACACCGAGGCCAGCGGGACCCGGTCAGGGCCTGCGCCCCTTCCAGGACCCGGAGGCTGCCGACGACGAGGATTGACGGCGGCGCACCCGGCCCGCTGGGCCACTCGTTACAGCGCCCTCTTATCGTCGTGCCTACGCGGGCAGGGTGAGAATTTCGGCTCCGTTGTCGGTGATGGCGATGGTGTGCTCGCTGTGCGCGGTTCGGCAGCCCGTCGCGCTCCGCAGGGTCCAACCGTCGGCGTCGGTGACGAGTGTGGCGGTGTCGGCCATGACCCAGGGCTCCAGGGCGAGCAGCAGTCCGGGGCGCAGCTTGTATCCACGGCCTGGCCGTCCGGTGTTCGCGACGTGTGGGTCCTGGTGCATGGTCGAGCCGATGCCGTGGCCTCCGAACTCGGTGTTGATCGGGTAGCCCGCCTCGCTGAGGACCGTGCCGATAGCGTGGGAGAGATCACCGATGCGCGCCCCGGGCTTGGCGGCGGCGATGCCGGCGGCGAGTGCGCGCTCGGTCGTCTCGATCATTGCAACGCTCTCCGCTGGCCTGGCTTTGCCCACCAGAAAGCTGATCGCGGCGTCTGCGGCCACCCCGCCCCTGGCTACGGCAAGGTCGAGAGTCAGCAGGTCCCCGTCTGCCAGCATGTAGTTGTGAGGCCGCCCGTGGAGCACTCCGTCGTTGACGGCCGTGCAGATGTAGTGCCCGAACGGGCCGCGCCCGAAGGAAGGCGCGTAGTCGACGTAGCAGGACTGCGCTCCCGCCTCGGTGATCATCTCCTTGGCCCACTGGTCGATGTCCAGCAGGTTCGTCCCGACCGTGCTGCGCTGCTTCAGCGTGTGCAGGATGTTTCCGACCAGGGCGCCGGTGTCCCTCGCCCGCTCAAGCCGCGCCGAGTTCAGGATCTCGATCATGGGGGCCCTCTCACGTGTGTCCAATAACTATCCCGGTCTAACTGTACCGGTATTAGAATGGGGTCATGGTCAGGTTGCCGCTCACCCCCGCCGAGGTAGAACGCGGACAGCGTCTTGGCGCCCTCCTTCGCCGAGCCCGGGGCTGCCGCTCGATGCTGGACGTGGCGCTCGCTTCGCGTCTCTCGCCGGAAACCTTGCGGAAGATTGAATCCGGCCGTGTGGCCACCCCCGCCTTCCCGACCATCGCGGCGATCGCCGACACCCTCGGTCTGTCTCTCGACGTCGTCTGGGCCGAGATCAACCGGGCGGAGCCAACCGTCGAGGATCAGTCGGTTCTGCCTGTCGCAAAGCGTCCATCGCTGGTTTCGTAACACCCACTCCACATCAAGTACGCATGAGCCGGCGAGCTTGTCCGTGGCCTCGTCGAGGTCACCGGTGCAGAGCTACCGGCGAACGGCGATGCGCCGGAGACCGGCCAGTGCGTGGCTCCGGCGCCCGAGTCCTCGAAGCGACTCGTCCGGTCGAGGAAATCGGTGCACCGAGGAGTTCAAACGGGACGCGATCGCGCTCGTCGATCCTTCGGACAAGTCGGTCACTGAGCATTTTCAGCGTTGACGCTCCAGGGTGAGGACGGCTGCGGCGATGGCCGTCATGCGGTTGGGACCGCAGCGGGCTCTGCGGAAGATCCGCCAGCACATCAGTCGCGCGATGCTTCGTTCGACCGATGAGTGCGGGCGAACGAACGGTGTCCTGCCGGGAACATCGCTGCGCTCAATCGACTCCTGTCGACCCCGAACAGGTGCACGCCGTGTCTCGGTGCGTGCAGAGAGCCGCGAGACACGGGTGCTGCCGGGCGTCGAGGCGTGAAGAGAGCGGTGGAGCACGCCAGTTGTCCCCCGTGGGAGCTACGTGCAGGTGTCCACCGTGAGGTGACGATTCCCGGGGCGCGAATCCATAACGTTCGGAGCAGCCGCGGCGCTCAGGTCGCGGGTCCGGAAGAGGAGTCGTCATGAAACTGGTGTGGCAGATACTGGCCGTGGTGGCGGTCGGCGCGGTCGGTGGTCAGATCGTCGTCGGCGTGCAGGACAACCCGTGGCTGTCGCTGCTCCTGGGCGGGCTGACCGCCGTTGGGTCGGTGTTCGTCTACCGGTGGGTCGTGGGACGCACCGAGGGGCGTCCGGTCACGGAGCTGGCCCGGGAGGGCGCCCGGGGGTCGCTGTACCGGGGGACGGCCATCGGCGTCGCGCTATTCGGGTGCGTCATCGCGAACATCGCCCTCCTCGGGGACTACGACGTCCACGGCTTCGGCTCGCTGACGGGCGCGATCGGGCTGGTCGGCTTCATGGCCGCCGCCGCCGTGACGGAGGAGCTGATGTTCCGCGGCCTGCTGTTCCGGCTGGTGGAGCGGCGCCTGGGCACGTACGTGGCGCTGGCTCTGTCCAGCGTGCTGTTCGGCGCGATGCATCTGCTCAACGAGCACGCCACCCTGCTGGGCGCCGTCGCCATCGCGATCGAGGCCGGCGGCATGCTCGCCGCCGCCTACGCCGCCGGCCGCAGCCTGTGGCTGCCGATCGGCCTGCATTTCGGCTGGAACTTCGCGGAGTCCGGCATCTTCGGCACCGAGGTCTCCGGCAACGGCGCCACGCACGGGCTGCTGGACGCCTCGACGTCGGGCGCGACCCTGATCACGGGCGGCGAGTTCGGCCCGGAGGCCAGTCTGTACTCGATGCTGTTCGGCGTGCTGGTGACGATCGTCTTCCTGCGGCTGGCCCGCCGGCGCGGCAACCTGGTGCCCCGGCGGCGCGCCGAGCGCGTCGACGCGCTGGCTGCAATCGGCCAGTGATGCCCCCTGAGCAGGTCGGCCAGGTGTGGCGCCGGCTGGACGTCACGGTACGGGACCTCCCGCTCGGGCTGCTGTTCCTCATCGGCTCGATCGTGCCGGCGCTGCACGCCAACGGGACGGTGATCGGTGGCGTGCCGACCCGGCCCGCCGACGTACCGGCCCTCGTGGCGATCCTCCTGGAATGCCTCCCGCTCGTCGTCCGCCGCCGTTGGCCGGCCGTCACCCTCGCCCTGGTGACGTGCGGCTTCGCCGTCGACGAGTTGCGCGGCTACCACACGTTCGCCACGACCGCGCTGCCCATCGCGCTGCTTTCCGCCGGGTCCCACCTGGAACGGCACCGCCGGACCTGCGTGGTCGTCCTGTCCATGGCGTACGTGCCGCTGGCGGTGGCGCTCTCCCGGCTCGGCACGGGCGAGTCGCCGGAGGAGTTCGTGACCTTCTATCTGGCGCTGGCCCTCGCGTGGGGCGCCGGGGCGTGGCTGCGCTCCACCCGGGCCGCCGAGGCGGACCGCAGGCGCCGGGTCGCCGAGGACACCCGTACCGCCGAACGCACCCGGATCGCCCGCGAGCTGCACGACGTCGTCACCCACCACGTGACGGCGATGGTGGTGCAGGCGGAGGCGGCACGCTATCTGACCGCCGCGCCCGACCGGCTCGACCAGGCGCTGACCGCCGTCACGGACACCGGGCGGCGGGCCATGACCGACCTGCGGCACCTGCTCGACCTGCTCAACCCCGACCACGGCACCGGGACGGTGGCGGACGCGGCCGAGCCCAGGACGCCGCCGGTCGGCCGTCTGCTCACCCTCGTCGAGCAGACGCGCCGGGCCGGACAGCCGGTGGAGTTCGCCGAGGAGGGCACGCCGGCCGAGTCGACCGGCAGCGCCGACCTGGTGGCCTACCGGGTGGTGCAGGAGTCCCTGACGAACGCCCTCAAGTACGCCCACGGCAGCCGGACCTCGGTCCAGGTGTGCCACGGGGAACGGGAGATCACCGTGGAGGTCAGCACGGACGGCCCCGGCCCGGGGACCGCCTCCCCGGGCGGCAGCGGGCGGGGCCTGGCGGGCCTGCGCGAACGGGTCGGCATCCTGGGCGGCGACTTCAGCGCGGACCGGAGTTCGGGCGGCGGCTTCGTCGTACGGGCGCGGATACCGGCGAGGAGCACGACGTGACCGTACCGATCCGGGTGCTGGTCTGCGACGACCAGATGCTGATCCGCACCGGGCTGGTGACGATCATCGACGCCCAGCCCGACCTGGAGGTCGCGGGCGAGTGCGGGGACGGGCGGGCCGCGGTCGACCTCGCCGGCCGGCTGCGCCCGGACGTCGTCGTGATGGACATCCGCATGCCGGTGCTCGACGGCCTGGAGGCCACCCGCCTGCTGGCCGGCGCCGGGGTGACACATCCCGTGAAGGTGCTCGTGGTGACCACGTTCAACCTGGACGAGTACGTCTACGAGGCGCTGCGCGCCGGGGCCAGCGGGTTCCTGCTCAAGGACGCGCCGCCGGACCGGCTGCTGCACGGGATCCGCACCGTCGCCACGGGCGCGGCGCTGCTGGATCCCGAGGTGACGCTCCGGCTCGTGGGCAGGTACGCCGCCCGGATCCGGCCGGCCGCGGGCGGCGCGCCGGAGGACATCCCGCTGACCCCCCGCGAGCTGGAGGTCCTGCGCCTGATCGCGGACGGCCTGTCCAACAGCGAGATCGCCGCGGCCCTCGTGATCAGCCAGGAGACCGTCAAGACGTTCGTGTCGCGCATCCTCAGCAAACTCCGGCTCCGCGACCGGGTCCAGGCCGTCGTCTACGCCTACCGCCACGGCCTGGTCACCTGAGGTACGCACCGACCGTCCGGTACGGCGACCCGCGCGCCCCGGGACCATGCCGCTTCCGCCGCTACGCCCTGGACGGCGTGTTCACCCGGGCTCCCCAACAGATCCAAGCGTGCGCTGACGCGGCCAGCGACATCGACTGGCTGGTCCAGATCGACTCCAGCATCGTCCGCGCCCACCAGCATGCAACCACCACCGGCCCAAAAAGAAAGGGGACGCCAGCGGCCGGACGAACCGGATGATCACGCCCTCCGCCGATCCCGAGGCGGGCTGACCACCAAAATCCATCTGGCCTGCGACGGCAAAGGCCGCCCGCTCGCGATCCTGCTGACGCCCGGCCAACGCCACGACAGTGTCTGCGCACACCTGCTTCTGGAACGCATCCGTGTTCCCCGCACGGGCCCGGGCCGGACGCGCTGCACGCCCGCCCAGGTCATTGCAGACAAGGCCCACAGCTCAAGAGGCTTCCGGGCCTACCTGCGAAAGCGCCGCGAGGAGCTGGTCCGGCTGCGCCGGAAGGTGCGCGAGCAGGAGCAGACGATGGCGTCCCGCTTCGTGGTGTAGCCGATCAACATGGGGGCGTACGCCGCGGGGCGTGTGTCGTTGGGGATTCCGCTCTCTGCCTGGCAGGCGGGCCACCATGCAACTCCCCCTGGTGAACGGGCAGTTCAACCAGGAGGTGCATGATGGCCCTGTCCCAGCGTGACTTACTTCGGCTGCTGGAGTCACTGCGTTCGGCAGACGGACTCGAACTCGTCCGGTCCGTGGCCGAGCGGATGCTCCAGGAGCTGATCGAGGCCGAGGCTACGTCGAAGATTGGCGCGGAGTGGAACGAGCACACGGAGACACGCACCGCGCTGCGCAACGGGCACCGCGACAGGATTCTGACCACGCTGGCCGGTGACCTGGACCTGGTGGCCATACCCAAGCTTCGCTCGGGCAGCTTCTTCCCGAGCCTGCTGGAGCGCCGCCGCCGCATTGACCAGGCCCTGTTCGCCGTCATCATGGAGGCGTACGTCCACTGGGTGTCCACCCGCTCGGTCGACGACCTGGTCAAGGCGCTGGGAGCGGACAGCGGGATCTCCAAGAGCGAGGTCTCACGGATCTGCGCGGATCTGGACACCCAGCTGACCGCGTTCCGCGGCCGGCCCCTGGCCACACCCGCTTCCCCTACGTCCGCCTCGATGCGACCTGCTGCAAGGCACGGGTCGCGCACCAGATCGTCTCGCGGGCCGTGGTGATCGCCACCGGCATCACCGAGGACGGCGGCCGCGAGGTGCTGGGAGTGATGGTTGGCGACAGCGAGACCGAGGTGCCTCGACCAGATGCTCACCGCCCTCGCGGGCCATGTCCTCGGGCGAGCGCGGCTAGACGGGGCCTGCGAAATCTCCTGAGCAACAGTGGCAGCGGGCAAGGGGATACCAGAGGAATGGTCAAGTCCTTTGGGTCATGAGGCAATTCAGGCCGCGCGTGCTTCGGGGCGTTCGACGAGGTGTCCGCGTTCAAAGCGGGCTCCGGCGCGGACGAGGGCGACGAGTGGTTGAGGATGATGATGTCGGGCAACGGCCGGTTCAGACGACATGTCCGCTTCAGCCTGGTGCCGAGGTTCCTTTGTGTCCTCGAAAACCCTTCGGTGGGCATGCTGCGGCCAGAGCGGGGGCCGTTGGTCGGTCAGATGATCTCAGCAGGTGGTTTCGAGGCTGAGGGGTCGGTGGAGATGTGCGGGGTGGGCCGGATCGACGCCGTACGCAGGGCAGGACGCGGGAGAGACCGTCCAGGGAGCCGACACCGGCTGCGGCGACGATCACGGGTAGTGGGAGCCCGGCTCCTGCTGTTCCATGAGCAGCTGCTGCTTGGCAGCGGCTGCGGCGTGCGTCGCGGGTGGGCATGCTGCGGCCAGAGCGGGGGCCCGTCGGGCGAGGGGCGCCGCGGCGCCGAGGAACACGGCAGGAATGACAAAGGCGGTGCCGAGGGCGGGACCGGCCGCGACCAAGCCGAGCAGGACGGCGCCGGCCACCGCTCCCGCGTAGTTGAACAGATTGACGCGTGCGATCACCTCGTCACTGCGTGGGGGCAGCAGCTCACCCGCGGCATTGAACGCCAGTGGTACGAGCGCGCCTGTCGCCAGCCCCGCAGCCGCGAAACCCAGTACGGCCCCCGTCGTGTCATGCACCGATGACACCAGCACGCAGCCGACGATGCCTGCGGCGATGCCGCTGAGCGCGGTCGCGTTGCTTCCGAGCAGCCTCGTCAGAGAGTCTGTGGCGAGGCGGGAGACGAGTACGGCGGCTTGATAGGCGGCGTAGCCCAGAGGCACGACCGCCGCCGTGGCTCGCAGGCCTTCGGCCAGGTAGACAGAACTCCAGGTGGAAACCGCCGAGTCCACAACGAAGGCCGCGAACACCAGGCCACCCACGGCCCAGATGCCACGCCTTGGCAGCGGAGTACGGTCGGATGCCACGTCGTGGCCGGGATGGGCGGCTCTGCTGCGATCGAACTTCCTGGCACCGGTGAGCGCCACCATCGTTTGCACGGTCGCGGCGACCAGGAGTCCACCTGTTGCCAGGGAGCCCGACGCGGCAAGCCCGGACGTCATCAGCGCCCCGACAATCGCGGCGGCGGTGAACGCCGCATAGAACCGGCCGAGCAGCAGGACCCCTGTGCGCTTCTGGACCAGCACGCCCTGCATGTTGACTGACGCGTCCACCGCACCGAGCCCAATCCCGTACCCGACGAGTACACAGAGGTACGGCACGAAGGGCGGTTCCGACGCCATGATCAGCAGGGCTACCGCCTGAATGCCGAGACCAGCGCACAGCGCTTGCCGGCTGCTCCATCTCACGGCGATCAGATCAGCGAGGACTGATCCGGCGGCGGCGGCGAAGCAGGTGCCAAGCATGATCACAGAGACGAGGGTCTCGCCCATCGTCAGCCGCTCCTTGAAGGCCGGCAGCGCAGTGACGACCGCGGCGTATCCGAGGCCTTGAGCCGCGTACGCGGCTCCGACCGTGGCCGCTGTTCCGCCGTGTCTCATCGACATCTGATGGGTCCCCTCCAGCGAGCACCTCGATTGATTGAAACGGGACATTAGTCCAAGTTTCGTAAGCCGTCACTGGCCAGATGGCCGGAACTTGACGGTTTTTGCCCTTGTTGGATCATCGCAGCGGATACCTCGGAGCCATAGTTGGACAATCGTGCCACTATGTCGCCGTCGTCGAACCGAGCTCGACCCCTCGTGCGAGAGAAGACGAGGATCCACAATGAGTGCTCCTGACAGGCGCCGAGCCGATTCTCCGCCCCGGGTCGACACGGTCGTGATCGGCGTTGGTCTCTCGGGACTGGCCGCCGCACGGGCCCTGCGGCAGCGCGGGGTGTCGGTCCTGGTCCTGGAGGCAGCGGATGAAGCAGGGGGTCGTGTCCGCAACGCGACCATGGCCGGTGCCCGCGTCGGCCTAGGCGGCACCTTCGTAGGTCCGGGGTAGGACCGCGGCATCGCGATCGCAGACGAACTCGGCGTGGACCGCTCTCTCAGCGCTGGCCGCCCGGGGTGCTCTCGAAGGCATACGCCGCCTGCTCCGAACCCTTCTGGCATCATGCGGGCCTCACGGGACACGCGCTCTCGGAGGCGGGGCCCGCATTCATCACCTTCGACGCCGGCCTGCCATGTCGGCCACCGCTGGGCGACGAAAGCCGGCAACTGTGGAGGCGACGGACCACCGCCCGCTACTGGCCGATGGACGATACGGCGGTCCAACGGGTCTCCTTCGACGGCCCCGCGGCCACAGGAGTCCACCGGCCGGATCAAGAGCGCCGGCTCACCGGCGCGGAGGTTCACCTTCACCGACGTACGGACTCACGAGCTCATGGACCCCGAGATCCGCCTACCGTTGGCGCGGCCGTCCATCACGCACGCCGTGGAGGCGACCCGGTCCTGGGCTGTCGAGCACCCACGGGATCGTCATCGAAGGGCCGCTGTCCAGGTTCTATGGTGCTCTCCTGGGCGCGCGACTCGCGGCGGTCCGGCATGACGATGGAGCCGTCGGCAACCAGGAGCGACCCGAGAGGAAGGTGGGAAAATCAGCCCATGTCAGGGGACAACAGAGCAGTACGGGAGCGTGGCAGAGCCCGGCGTCAGCTACTCCTCGACGCCGCACTTCAGGTGATCTCCGAGAAGGGGATCGCGGGCGTGACGCATCGGGCAGTGGCTGCCGCCGCCGGAGTACCGCCATCTTCGGCAACCTACTTCTTCGACAGCCTCGATCACCTGATCGCCGAAGCGGTCAGGAGCGCAATGGACCAGGAACTGGAGCACTTGAAGCAGCTCCAGGACATTGTGAGCCAGAGCGATGCTCCCGGAAGCCTAATAATCGACCAATTCATCGAGTATTTTCGCGTAATTCCTCCCGAGCACACGGTCGCACAGTTCGAAATGTATCTGTTCGCCTCACGCAGACCCGAGCTGCAGGAAGAGGTCGCTGTCATCATCCGGGCCACGAAGGAGGTGGCCGCTGCGGCGCTCAGAATACGCGGCATCACCGACGGCAACGCGAGTGCGGCGATCGTGGCACTGATCGACGGGTTCGCTCTCCACAGAGTCGCTGTGCCCGCGCCGGAACAGCTCGTCTCGCTGCACCGCGCCCTGCGCGCTCTCGCCATCGGATTCGTCGCACTGGAGAGCGCCGAATCGGCGGTTTCTGACGCGCCCGAGACTTTGTCTGAGTGAAATCGCCGGCTACCCAGAAAATTCTGCACAATGATCGCCTCGCCGTTGGCGGCCCTCAAAGAAGGTCGTGGACATAGCGATTTCCGGCGTTCATGAAAGGCTTACCACCGTCTTTCTGGGGCGGCGTCGGCCCGAGCCTGTCACCTGCAGGAACACTCCCCTCGGCCGGGTCCGGGCTTCAGCGGTCGCGCCGTTCGGCGCTCGGCGGATGCCCGGTCCAGCGGATGTAGGCCCGGCGGAATTCGCGGGCGTCGCTGAAGCCCACTTCGGTGGCGATTTCGGCGATCTTCAGTCTGGATTCGTGAAGGAGGAAGGTCGCTCGCCGCTGCCGAACCCGGTCTCGTACGGTGCTGAAGCGTTCTCCGGCCGCATCGAGTCGCCGATGCAGGGTGCGGTCGGTGAGGTGCAACTGCCGGGCGGTTTCGGTCATGGACAGGGGTCGTCGCAGGCTCCGGCTGAGCAGGGTCTCGACGGCCACGATGATGTCGGAGTCTCCCCGTCCGGTGTCGAGCAGCCGGCGGCAGGTGTCGACGGCGGCCGCCCGGGTGGGGTCGTTGCGGGTGGGGATGGGGCGGTCCAGCTGCGATGCCGGGAAGAGCATGCGGGTGGCGTCGGCGTCGAACCGCAGGGGGCAGCGGAAGAATCGCCGGTATTCCTGGACGTACGGCGGGGCGGGGTAGGAGAGCTCGACAAGGGTGGGCGTGTGGTCGTCTCCGAGGATGGACCGTGTGAGCGCCAGCGTGCTGCACAGCACCTCCTCGCAGAGGAAGGCGATGAGTTCAGGTTCCGGCGACCGCTCATGCAGCCGCAGCGCGAACTCCTGGCCATAGACCTCGAGCTCCATGTCCATCAGGCTGCCGGACGCCTGGTGAAGTTCCAGTCCGACGGCCAGGGCGTCGGCGGCGGTGGCGCACGACCTGATCGCCAGGCCGAGGATGCCGAAGGTCAGCAGCGCGTCCCGGCCGCCGACCTGCATGCCGACAGGCCGGCCGGGCAGGGCCCGCAGCGCCCGTCGCAGGATCGTGGCGGCCTGGCGGAACGACAGCTTGACCGGCTCGGCGGTGACCAGATGCGCCGGGGTCACCCCCGTGCCGGAGAACCATGAGCCGACGGGGAGGGCTTCGCGCTGCCCCATCTCGACGACGCCAGCCAGCACGGACGGCGGGATGACCGCCTCGCTCAGCCGCGGATCCTGGTACGCGCCCACACCACCCCTCCTGTCCGGTCTGCCCCCCATTCTGGTTGATGCCGCCCTCCCTGCCACGGGGTGAGCAGGACTTTAATCCGGGGCGAACCCAAAGGATAAGGAGGACCTATGGTGAGAACGCCAGAGGTGGTGCACCGAGGCGTCTGCATCATCGGGGCGGGACCCGCCGGGTTGTCGGCGGCCCGGGCCCTGCGACGGCTCGGCGTCCCTTACGACCAGTACGAGCGGCATTCGGATGTCGGTGGCATCTGGGACATCGACAATCCGGGGACGCCGATGTACGAGTCGGCGCACTTCATCTCCTCCCGCAAGACGTCCGGGTTCTTCGACTTCCCGATGCCGGACTCCTTCGCCGACTATCCGGGCCACCGGCAGATCCTGAAGTACACCCGGGACTTCGCGGCGGCCTATGGCCTGCGCGAGGCGATCCGCTGCAACTGCACGGTCACCGGCGTCGAGCAAGCCGGCGACGGATGGACGGTGCGGCTCGACGACGGTACCCATCACCGGTACCGGGCGGTAGTGTGCGCCACTGGCACCACCTGGATACCCCGCATCCCGCGGCACCCCGGCGCTTTCACCGGCGAGATCCGGCACTCGGGGAGCTTCCGCGACCCGGCCGAGTTCCGCGGCAAGCGGGTCCTGATCGTGGGTCTCGGCAACTCGGGCGCCGACATCGCCTGCGACGCGGCCGCGAACGCCGACGCCGCGTTCGTGAGCGTTCGCCGTGGCTACCACGTGATCCCCAAGCACCTGTTCGGTATCCCCACCGACGAGTTCGGCGCGCACGGACCGCAGCTTCCGCTGCGCCTTGAGCGCCCGATCTTCAAGCTGCTCCTGCGCGTCCTGCAGGGCGACCTCACCAGGTACGGGCTGCCCGAGCCGGACCACAAACTGTTCGAGTCGCACCCGCTGCTCAACAGCCAGCTGCTGCACCACCTGCAGCACGGCGATGTGGCGATCCGGCCCGACATCGCGGCCCTGGACGGGTCCCGGGTCCGGTTTACCGACGGCGGTACGGAGGAGATCGACCTGATCCTCTACGCCACCGGATACGACTGGACCATCCCTTACGTTCCCGATGAGTATTTCGAGTGGCAGGATGGCCGCCCGGAGCTGTATCTCACCGCGTTCAACCGGTCCCACCACAACCTGTTCGGCCTGGGCTACCTGGAGACCAACTCAAGCGCATACACCCTGTTCGACCACATCAGCAATGTCCTCGCCCAGTACCTGCACGACCAGGAGCACGCCCCGGCGCGGGCCGCGGCCTTCGACCGGCTGATCGCCGAGGACCGGCCCCGGCTCAGCGGCGGCATCAGCTTCGTGGATTCGGCGCGGCACCGCTCCTACATCGACGCCCGCACCTACCACCGCCACCTCGCCAAGATCCGTAAACGGATCGGCTGGCAGAACCTCACACCTGGCATGTTCGACCAGCTGCGGGCCCAGGCGCCCGCCCGGAAGGCAGGTGTCGCGTGAGCGGCCGTACCGACTGGAGCGGCAGGCACGTCTTGGTCACCGGCGGAAGCAGCGGCATCGGACTCGAACTCGTCCGGCAGTTGCACCGGGCCGGAGCGGTGGTCTCCGTCATCGCCCTCGACGACACCGACCTCAGACGGCTGCGCTCTTCCGCCCCCGACGTGCACGTCCGAGGTGCCGACGTGACCGACGCCGCCGCGATGGACCTGGCCGTCGCAGAACTGGCGGCCGAGGTCGGCCCGGTCAGGTCGCTGTTCACCAGCGCCGGAATCAGCAAACCAGGCTACGTCCAAGACCTTGAGCTGGGCGACTTCCGAGCCCAGATGGAGGTCAACTACTTCGGCACCCTGCACGCCGTACGGGCCGTGCTGCCCGGCATGCTCCAAGCCGGCGACGGCACCATCACCTGCATTTCCAGCGCTGCCGGACTGCTCGGCGTCTTCGGCTACGCGGCGTACGGCCCGAGCAAGTTCGCCGTACGC
Source organism: Streptomyces sp. NPDC086519 (assembly GCF_040686075.1). NCBI lineage: Bacteria > Bacillati > Actinomycetota > Actinomycetes > Kitasatosporales > Streptomycetaceae > Streptomyces > Streptomyces sp. NPDC086519. The sequence goes on along the minus strand of NZ_JBFBJL010000077.1, from coordinate 3,955 downwards.
GGACTCTGCGCGGTGCTACGGCAGGAGCTCAAACCCCACGGTGTGAGCGTCACCGCCGTCTACCCGCCCGATGTCGACACACCGCAGTTGGCCATGGAGGAGCCCCTGCAGCCACCCGAGCTCCGAGCGATCAGCGGCACGATCAAACCGCTCACCCCGCAGCGCGTCGCCGCGGCCATCCTGCGCGGCACCGGATCCGGCCGCTCCACCGTCATCCCGGACTTCCAGACTCGAGCGCTCCGCCGTCTCGTCGGCACTGCACCGCAGTTCGTCGACCGGGTACTCGATCGCATCATCGCCAAGGCCCGCCAGCGAAAACCGGCCGATCCCCGCCGGAACCCCCGGCCCACCCCGTGACGCCCACCGCAGGGAGAGATCACCGGCCGCCATGGGCTCGCCGCCGGCGGGGCGCGCTCTGTCGGCCGGGCCTCGCGCCCGGCCCCTGATCACCGGCCATACGTGCGGCGCGTGCGAAACCGCACGACCTCCAGCGCGACGCGCAGGTCCATCGGGTCGTCGTCCAGGGGCCCGGACAGTTGCTCCTGGGCGCCGATCCGGAAGGTGACAGCGATGCCGACGAAGTGAAGTCGTCCGCCGGTGACAGCAGCACGCCGGCCATCCCTGACCGCCGTGTCCCCATGACCAGCGGAAGATGATCTTTCTTGGCATGGCATCGGCTGCCAACGAGGACTTGCACTGCCGCAGGTCGAGAGGTTCGTCGGTGGCCCGGCTTGCTGATTACCGCTTGCGGCCGGGGATGCCCGTGTGAGGTCCAGCGTCCCGGGATGGTCGCCGCGCTCGTTCCTTTGGCCACCCCGCCCCCTTGGCTGGAGGCCCGTTCCCGATGACACGAATGAAGGCCCGGAGTGCGTGGAGGTCGCCTTCGCCCCCAGGACCATCCACGTACGGGACTCGAAGCGCATGCAGAGCCCCCAACTCGCCTTCGGTGCCCAGGAGTGGGCCGCATTCCTCTCGTACGCCGCCGATCACTGACGTACGACGTGCTGACACCCCGCGTCCGGTTCCGTACCGGGCGCTGGGCGTCGGCGTATCCCGGTCAGGTGGACGACAAAGTCCACGTGCGGGACCATACAGGAATCGGCACCATCATCGGCGCCTGGATTGGTCGTGGTGAACTCGTCGCATGAAGGGAAACGGAATAATCATCGCTCTGGCAGTCACACCCATCGGGGCGTTTTTGGGCTTCGGTGCCTGGCTCATCCTGTTCTCGAAAGATGACCCAGGGTTCAGAGTGGTGAACGACACGGGCCGCGAAGTGCGAGTGGTGACTTGCTCCCAGAATCGCCCCGACTTTCCGGGACCTTTCGACATAAAGCCGCATGGTTCCGTCCTCATGGGTGGGGATTGGCTCCCAGCCGAAGATCCGGGTGCCGCGTGTTTCATCTCCAGCCCCGCGACCATCGGAAACGCCGTCTTCCAGGGGTGCCTGAAGATGCCCACCAGAGATGACACTCGCGATAAGTTCAACGTCTCCGAAGCCGACCAATCGATGAGCCGACGACAGTGTCTTGACTTGTCGAATCCCGGAGTCCCGTAATTATCCTCGATCATTCGTGACGGTCCGCCGGTTCGTCTGGCGGGCCGTTTCGGCTTCTTGGGGCGGTGGCGGGCATGTTGACCCCCACGCTGACCTGGCGGAAGGACGGATCTAGGACGGACGCAGGATCCGCACCGGTAGCTTCACCCGCATAGCGAGCGCCTGTCAGCGGGACGGCGCCCCACAGCTTCCGGTTACCAGGACTATGGGATCCGGGGCCGATCTCAGGGGGGAACACTTCATGAGCTTCTCGTTCGGACGCCGGGTGGCGATGGTCACCACCGCCGCGGCGCTGAGCGTCGGCGCGCTCACCGTGATGACGGGGACCGCCTCCGCCGACGATATCGTCCCGCTCACCACCAGCAACTGGGTCGGCCTTTACAACGCCCCCGACACCACGCACGGCAAGATCATAAACGGCGACGTTCCTCCGGGCGGCAGGCTCTGGGCCCACTGCTGGACCCGCGGCCAGCAGATCGGCAACTGGGGCAACACCTGGTACCAGGTGCACGACGTGGACTACAACGAAGGCCAGGGGTGGGTGAGCATCCCCACCGCGTACGTCTTCGCCGGATACGCCGACAACAACGCCCATAGCGTCAACCGGGACCCCAAAATCTCTGAGTGCTGATCACGCCGAGCACACCAGGACAGGGCGGGGATCGGTAAGCCATAAGACCCCCGCCCTAACCTCAATACCGGTAACTAGGAGCAATCCGGTCGTTGTTGCTGGTGTGGCAAGAGCAGGTCAACTGAAGTCATCTGGTGAGCGGTTGTCGGACCGGGTCGCGGTCGGGGTACTGACCCAGGCGTTTCCCCGGTCGCTCGTGGATGAGGTGTTGGCGGAGACGGGTCGGGTGCAGCAGCGGAACCGGCTGCTGCCGGCCCGGCTGGTGGTCTACTTCGTGTTGGCGATGTGCCTGTTCTCCGGGCAGAGCTATGAGGAGGTCGCGCGACTGCTGACCGCGGGTCTTCAGGATGCCCGGCGTTGGCGCACGTCGTGGGTGGTGCCGAGCACGGCGGCGATCTGGAAAGCCAGGTCCCGGCTGGGGGTGGCGCCGCTGCGAGAGCTGTTCGCGAGGGTGTGCCGTCCTGTTGCCGCACCGGACACCCAGGGCGCCTTCTACCGCGACTGGCGGCTGGCCGCGATCGACGGCACCACGTTCGACCTGCCCGACACGAAGGCGAACGTGGAGGCGTTCGGCCGTCCACCCCGCTCCGGGCGCGGCGAACAAGACGTCGGCTACCCGCAGTTGCGCATGATCGGCCTGGTGCAGTGCGGCACACACGCCGTCTTCGGTGCTGCGACCGGAGCTCTGCGCACCGGAGAACGGGCTCTGGCCCGGGCGGTCCTGGTGTCCTTGCAGCCGGGCATGCTGCTGCTGGCCGACCGCGGCTTCTACAGCGTGGACCTGTGGCGCGCAGCCGCGGCCACGGGAGCGGACCTGCTGTGGCGAGTACGACCGCAGCGACATCCACCACACCCGTCGCGGGGTGCCAGTACGCGCGGTGGAGTACACCATCGCCGGCCATGAGGGCGTCTACCGGCTCCTCACCGCGATCCTCGACCCGCACATGGCCCCGGCCGCGGAACTGGCCGCCCTCTACGCCCAGCGATGGGAGTTCGAGTCCACCCTGGACGAAATCAAGACCCACCTCGGCGGGCCGCACCTGGTACTGCGTTCGCAGCACCCTGACGGGGCCGAACAGGAACTTTACGGCTTCCTGCTCGTCCACCACGCCATCCGGCACCTCATGCACCAAGCCGCACGACAAACCGACCAGGACCCCGACCGGATCTCCTTCACCCGCTCACTGCGCGTCGTGCGCCGCCAGGTCACGGAACAGGCGGCATTTTCCCCCCGGCCGACTCCTCCGCGCCGTCAAAGCCACCCACGCTGAACTCCTCGAACGCCTCCTGCCACGACGACGCCACCGGGCCAACCCCCGCGTCATCAAACGCAAAGTCGCCAGCTGGCCCCTCAAACGCGCCGTCCACCAGGCCGCAGACCGCCCACCCGCCGCAGCCATCACCCTCGTTGGCGCCACCAAACCCAAACGGGTCAAGCGAACACCAAAACCTAAGTTACGGGTATTGAGGTTAGAGGGGAACAATTCATGCCGCCTGGAATTCTCAGGCGGGGCAGGCAGTAACAGGACTCTCCAGACAGGGGTGGATCGGGACGAGGTCCCCGGTCCACCCCTGCACCCGCCGTACCGAGGACCGAAGCGGACCCGGCAATGCCTATTCGGCGGGCATGTGGTCCCAACAGATGCTCGGCAGTACCCGTTCTCGTGAGAATCGGCGACCACTTCGATTGCGGGTGCGCCCCCGGCCGCCGAGACATGAACAGACGATCACCGGGCGCAGCGCCCCTGACGTGACGAGGCCGCCGG